>JAPKBW010000010.1 GCA_028823235.1 Longimicrobiales bacterium
GGACGAGGAGCGACGGGACCGCGGTCTCGTAGCACTGTCCGAACTTTCGAAGACTCGGCAAGTCTTTGCCTTCACCTGCCATCCGGATACGGCCGCTCGGCTCGAACAGCTCGGGGGCCGCATACTCAGGCTCCAGCGATGACCAGCCGGGTCGTTCGCACGTCGCTCCCGCTTTCGGTGACGGAGGTGACCTCGCCGGATTCGGCCTCGGGGAGCCAAGATCAAGGCGGGGACAAACCGACCTTCCTACTGCTCCACGGATATGGCGGCAGTTCCTATACTTGGCATGCATGGGCGCCCCGACTCGCCCTGTTCGGGAGGGTAATCAGCGTCGACTTCATGGGGTTCGGCGACGCCCCGAAGCCGGCCGATGGGACGTACACGCCAGCGGAACAGGCGCGTCTCGTCAAAGAACTCGTCGGCGAAATGGACCTCGGCCGAATCACGCTGATCGGTCACTCCATGGGCGGAGGAATCGCCCTGCTTTCCACCCTGATGCTGATTGATCAGGGGGCTCTGCCTGTCGACAGACTCGTACTGGTCGCGGCGGCGGCCATGCGGCAGCCTCTACCGCCCTTCGTTGCAATGGCGCGTTACCCACGGTTGTCGCGATTGGTGCTTCTCGTCGTCGGTGCCCAGCGTGTCATCGGAGTCGCGCTCAAGCAGATCGTTCATGACCCCGACTCCATCACCCGGGAGCAGATCGAGACCTATGCGCGCCCGCTGCAGGAGCACGGCGGAGCCCGAGCGGCCCTGGCGATGGGGAAGGAGATCCTCCCGGACGACATCGACCATATCACCGGTCGCTATCCGGAGATCACTATTCCCACTCTTCTTCTTTGGGGAGAGCATGACCGCGTCATCCCACTCTGGGTCGCAAAGAGACTCGAGGAAGCAATGCCAAACGCTGAGCTCACCGTGCTGGAGGCATGTGGGCATATCCCCCCGGAAGAGCTTCCCGACAAATCGTGGGAGGCCGTTGAGCACTTCCTCGCACGCTATCCGTGAGACCCTGATCTCGAGACCCAATTCACAGAATCCAGCTTACCGCAGGCGTTCCCGAGCCAGTGTGTAGAACATCTTCGCTCCAACGCGTATCGACATCATGAGCGAGCCTGAAATTTTTGACTCTCCCTCCGCACGACGGCGATGGGCAACCTCTGTTTCGACGATACGCAGTCCCTGTCGAGCCGCCCGGATCTGCATCTGCAGGGTCCAGCCCCAGTTCCGATCGTCCATCTCCAGTTCCAGCAGTCTCGAGAACCGAATGGCTCGGAACGGCGGCAGGTCGTCGAAGGACTCGCGAAACATGAGACGAACGAGTCCGAGAATCAGGCGGTTGCCCAGACGGGCGTGAGGAAGGATCGTGCCGACGTCACCGTCTACTCCCTTTCGCACACCGAGCACGAAGTCTGCGCGGCCCTCCAGGATTGGCGCCGCCACGCGCTCGATGTCCAACGGATCGTCGCTCCCATCGGCATCCATGAACACGAGGACTTCCGGATGCACGTCCAGGCTGGCCAGATGACGAATCCCGGCGAGGCAAGCCGCGCCGTAGCCGCGCTCGGCTTCGTGGACGACGTCCGCCCCAGCTGCCCGGGCCACGGCAACCGTGCCATCGGTCGATCCGTTGTCGGCGACCACGACGCGATCGACGGATGCTGGCATCGCGGCCAGAATGGCGGGAAGCGCCTCCTCCTCGTTCAGGGCCGGCATCATCACGGCGAGGCGCCCACTCACGAGAGCAGCACCTGCATAGCGGCCATCGGAGCATGAAGAAGTACCTGTTGCTCGGGTACGGTCTGGCGATGACCGCGGTAATCGCGACGCTGGCATGGTTCCCTTCCGTGCATGCGTTCCCTTGGCCAAGCCTGCCCATCTTCGGGCTCGCATTCTCGATCTACGTGATGGCGGCACGGGTCGCCCGCGATCAGGCGAACGAACCCCTCACGCTGCGAGCGATCTGGCTCGTAGCCGTCGCGAGCCGGGTCGCGTTGCTGCCACTGGCCCCAGGCCTCACCGACGACTTCTATCGGTATCTGTGGGACGGGCACGTGCAGTTGTCGGGCCTGAACCCCTACCTCTTCGCCCCTGGGGCCGCCGAGGTCGAAGGCCTCCGAACCGTCTGGCATAGTCTGATCAATAACCCGACGGTCCCGACGATCTATCCGCCACTGGCTCAGATCGCCTTCCTCCTGATCGCGGGTGTCGGGTCCAGCGTGCTTCTCATGAAGTTGCTCTGGGTCGGTTGTGACCTTGCTACCGCTTGGGTCATCAGCCGCATCGCGGTCGACAGGGGAGTCGAGCCAGCGCTGCCATTGTTGCTGTACGCCTGGGCCCCTCTCCTCATTGTCGAGGTCGCATGGAACGGTCACCTCGAACCCCTCGGGCTGCTCATGCTCGCTATGGCGATATGGGCCAGCGACCGAGTCCCGGCCTCTCGTGACGCGAGCCGGACCACCTCCCATCCCGCCCCGGATAGGGCTGGTCCGGTGTGCTCAGCAGGCGGTGCGCCGGCGCACGGGCAACAGATTGTAGCCATTGCCGCAGGCGCGGCGCTGGCACTCTCCGCGCTGACCAAATTCGCTCCGGCTGCCGCTCTTCCTGGACTGGTGCGACGGCTCGGATGGCGAGCCTTCATGGGGTTCTCGCTCGTGATCGTCGCCCTGTACTCACCATACCTGTCGGCAGGCTCCGCTCTGTTCGCCGGCCTCCGCACATACAGTGAGAACTGGTGGTTCATGAAGGGGCCGTTCACCGCGCTCGAAGTGCTGACCGGCGATCCGGATGAGGCGCGTCGGGCGGCTGCCGCAATCATGATCGGGGTCATCGGTTGGTCCGCATGGAGGCGCTTCGATCTCGAACGTACGCTGCTGTGGGTACTCGGAACGGGCATGGTCCTGACCCCGACCTTCCATCCCTGGTACATCCTCTGGATGCTGCCGATGGCCGCTCTCCGCGCGAACCGGCCCTTCGTTCTCCTAAGCGGCCTCGCATTCATCGGCTACTACGGCCTCGGAGCATATCGAGACACCGGGGATTGGGTGCAGCCCATCGGCGCTCGCATGGCCCTCTGGATACCGTTTCTCATCTTTCTTTTTTTCGATGCCTGGCAGGCGTATCGAGGCGAGGCGACGGGAGATGTGCGACTGAAGAACCGGTAGCCCCAGGGCCATGTAGCCGGACAGGAACAGGACGATAAAGGGCAGCTGGCCCCAGTACCCACCAGCTATGGCACCGAGGAGGTACCCCGTCATCAGGAAGGCCATAGAGACCTTGGCGATGGTCCCGAACGGAAGCGGCACGGCCGCCGCGTAGGAGGCCATCCCAGACGAGCCGCGTTTCGGTGTCCGCTCGAAAGCGTCCTCGGTACCACGCAGCCCTCGCAGGACCGCGTGCGTCACCGGCACCGACAGGCCGATCCCCATGGCGAGCGTTCGCAAGACGCTTCGAAACCGACCCCTGCGTGCGACCCCGCGCTCCTCCCCGGCCATCCAGTAGAAGAGGATAAACGGAACGGTCGCAGCTCCAAAGAGGAACACATCCAGACCGAGAAGGTGATCAAGCCCGAGAGCCCGTCGTGCGATGGCAGACGGGAAAAGGAGGAGCGCCAGAAGCCACGTGAGCGGGTGGGCCATGTGTCCGAACAGATGAATGACGGCTTCGGTCTTCACCGCGAAGGGGAACGGTCCCCGCAACAGCGCCGGGAGCACTTTCCGCCCGGTCTGAACACCGCCCTGTGCCCAGCGCCGTTGCTGCAGTTCGAGTGCCATGACCGAATCCGGGATCTCGGCAGGGACCTGTACATCGTCGAGGTAGGCAAAGCGCCAGCCCGCCATCTGAGCCCGATAGCTGAGATCGAGATCCTCGGTCAGAGTGTCAGACTGCCATCCTCCGGCATCCTCCATACAGGTGCGTCGCCACAACCCGGCCGTGCCGTTGAAGTTGAAAAACCGTCCACCTCGATATCGCCCACCCTGCTCGTACAGAAAGTGCCCGTCAAGCAAGAAGCCTTGCGATTCCGTGAGCCAGTTCGTGAAGCGATTCAGATGCGACCAGGCGGCCTGCACCATGCCCACATCGGGGTCCTGCATGGGCATGAGAAGGTCGCGTAGCGTATCGGGCGACGGCACAAAGTCCGCGTCGAGGACGAAGAGAAACTCTCCCCGTGACCGCGCCACACCCTCTGAAAGTGCTCCGGCCTTGTAGCCGGTCCGGGCGTCACGCCTGACCTGCTCGATCTGAACCCCGCGTGCCCCCCACCAAGCGACCCGCTCGGCGACCAGCGAGACCGTGATGTCGTCGGAGTCATCGAGCACCTGGATCTCAAGCAGAGCACTCGGATAGTCGAGCTGGGCGGCCGCGTCGATGACCCTGGCCGCAACCTGTCGCTCATTGTACATGGGGAGTTGAACGGTCACCCTCGGCAGGTCTTCTTCCGGCCACGGGTCACGGATCTCGTCGCGCGCGCGACGAGCCAGAACGAGCAGGTACGAGCGGTGGATCGCGAACGGAATCAGGAACGCGAAGACCGCGGCGGTTGCCGCGAGTACGATCATTGCGATGAGGTTGGTCATACGCTCAGGGGCATCAGGCTCAGGACCACTCGTTCAAGTTACAACGGGGCAATAGCTACCCTCCGGACTTGCCTGGCTATGAGCCATCACGAACTTCTCACTATGAGGAAGAGTCGATGGATGATGCTACTGGTCCTCGGAGCATGTGGGGATGAGGTAACCACCCAGTCCACGCCCGCTCCGGAAGCGAGTTGGGTCGGGACGACCGAGTGCGCAAGTTGCCACGTCGACGACCGGGCCGAGGGTCAGCAGAATGAGCCGAGCCAGCTTCCATACTAGTGGGCAGCACTGGTCGATCCATCGATAAATATGCCCCCCCCCTCCCCAACACCCTCCCTCTCCTGCAAGATTATTTCCCCTCCCGCCAACAAACCGAACAACGAGTCTGAGAGGTCTACTGTGACTGGTGTCCTTGAGCAGCTTGAAGCGATCCGTTCCAGTGCCGGCGAGCGGCGCACCGTCGGTCTCGACGACACCACTGTGTGTCAGTTCGTCACCAGCGACCCGACCTTGGCCGAGGCCGTCAACGCGGCCACGGAAGAGTTCGAATCACTGAACCGAGAATTCCCCGAATTGATGGCGATGGGGGAAGTCGAGCAGGTCGCGGAAATCGAAAGGAATATCGTCAACTTCTACGCAGACGATACGGTCAACCCTTATGTGTCGCTGGCTGCTTACGGGCCGTGGATCGTGACGACAAAAGGTGCTGTCCTGCACGACAACGGCGGCTACGGCATGCTCGGCTTCGGACATGTTCCGGGGACGATCATCCAGGCCATGACCAAGCCACAGGCAATGGCGAATGTCATGACGCCGAGTCCCGCTCAGTACCGCCTCACCAAGGCTCTCGAAAAAGAGATCGGCCAGACGCGCGAGCATGGCTGTCCGTTTACGCACTTTATCTCGATGAACTCCGGTTCCGAGTCGGTCTCGGTCGCGACACGTATCGCAGACGTGAACGCCAAGGAGATGACAGACGAGGGTGGGCGACACGCCGGTAAGCCCGTGAAGAAGCTGTCTCTCGCTGGCGGGTTCCACGGTCGGACCGGACGACCTGCTCAATTTTCTGATTCGTGTGTCGGCTCCTACGCGAAGCATCTCGCCACCTTCCGCGACGCAGAGTTGCTGACGGTCGAAGCGAACGATGTGGATGGATTGAAAGCGATGTACGCCGATGCCGGTGCTAACGGCTACTTCATCGAGGCGTTCTTCATGGAGCCCGTCATGGGCGAGGGGAACCCGGGTGTCGCGATTACGCCCGAGTTCTACTCGACTGCACGCGCCCTCACCAAAGGTCACGGCACGATCCTGCTGGTTGATTCCATTCAGGCGGGTATCCGCACCACTGGGTACCTCTCCTTCATCGACTATCCAGGCTTCCGCGAGATGGAGGCGCCCGATCTCGAGACGTATTCGAAGGCGCTGAACGCTGGGCAGTATCCGCTCTCGATTCTGGCATTGACGGCCGAGTCGGCGGACCTGTACCGGAAGGGCATCTACGGCAACACAATGACCGGAAACCCCCGCGCCATGGACATCGGCAGCGCGGTACTTGACATGGTCACCGATGAGATCCGCGAGAACATCGTGGATCGCGGCCATGAATTCGTGGAGAAGCTGAAGGCCCTCGCGGTTGAGCTCGACGGTGCGATCACAAAGGTCGAGGGCACTGGACTGCTCTTCTCGTGTGAACTCGAGCCACGATTCAAGGCCTACGGAACGGAGAGTGCAGAGGAGTTCATGCGACTGAAGGGTATCGGTGTCATCCACGGAGGTGAGAACTCCCTCCGCTTCACACCGCACTTCCAAGTGACGTCGGCCGAGGTAGATCTGATCGTGGATTGCGTACGAAACGCGGTACTCCACGGCCCACAGGCAGGATCAGCCTGACCGAACTCGCCAACGATCGGCAGGGCGCGGCTGTTCGCAGCCACGCTCGCTGCGGTTCTGGCTCCAGTGACCATCCTCGCCCACGAGGGTGGTCACTTTTTCGGATACGTCATGTTCGCATCTCCGGCGCTGCGCACAGCAACGCGACCACAATGAGAGTTGCGACCACTAGAGCTCCGACCGCCTCCACGCCGTCGCGAGCGAATCCGCATACTCGTTCCACAGTGAGCCAGCGTGCGCACGCATCCACTCGAGTGGGCAATCTGGATGCGCCCGGAAGAGCTCCAGCAGCTCCTTCACCAGATCTAGATTCTTCAGTGGCCCACTCTTGCGCGTCCAGCCAGCCCGTTCCCACTTCGGAGCCCAGTCGTTGATCGTGTTCACGCACAGCTGGCTATCGGAGAATACCGTCACGGTCGTATCCGCTGGGAGGGCTTTGTAGGCCTCGATCAGCGCCTTCAGCTCCATGCGATTGTTCGTCGTATCGTCAGCGGCACCGTACCCCTCGCGCTGGATGTCACCCTCCGTCACCCAGACGAAACCCCACCCGCCAGGCCCTGGATTGGGGTGACTGCTGCCATCGGTGAACACACCGGTCTTTGGGCCGGCCGTGTACTTCTCCAGCACTTCGGCACGCGTGAGGTTCTCCTCCCGCGTCGCTGAGGCTGCGGGCCGCGGTTTCTTCGCAGCCTTCTTCTTCGGCTTTGCCGCAGAGTCTTTCTTGTTCGGAGAATGCTCTCGGCAATACTTCGGCTCCCAGCCCGGGAACTTCTCCAGAGCTGCCGCAGGAACGCTGAACGATTCGCTGCAAACGCTACAAATGAACTGCGGCATCTTTCACAACTCGACTATTATCGACGGACCGCTCAACTGCGCTCTGCGATCGGGGCAACGCAAGATATCGAGATCAGGAACCGATTACGTAGTGCCCCTCGATCCCGTGAGATCCGGTGGAACGGACTCGCGCCCAGCTCACGACCTGGATCGGTCAAGCATTGTGGCGTTTGAACACTCCTCTGGCCCCACGTACCTTGAGAACAGTCACGGCGATATCACCGGCCAAGGAGTAAACATTTTCGAAGCCCAGGTCGGCGTCGCCGCGCGGTGCAGCCGCATCGCCTTCAACGAGAGCTCCACCTTCGGAAACTGGGACTGGGATGTGACTCGGTGGGAGCGTTCCGTCGGATATCGAATCACACTGCACGCTGGCATCATGGCGAGCTACACCTTGACGTCGGACGTCGGGCCTGCAGATCCTCGTGACAACCTCACCGCCGTTCGACTCTAGTGGGGATTCTGAGGCCGGCACACATGCTCGACACTCAGCCCGCCACGACGCACACGTCCGACGCACGACTCCTGACCTTCACGGCGTGGCACGCACGGGCCGCTTCACATCTCGAGCGCGTGCAGCGATGGACTCTTCCATACAAAGAGCGGCGCTCTCGCCACGAGAAGCACCCGGTCCACGATTTCCTTTTCCAGTACTACATGTACTCACCGGGGAAGCTCGAAGCCTGGCACCCCGCCCCATCGGAGTCCCTCGCAGACTCTCCCCAAGCCCGCGATCGCTTCGGAGCTCCGGAGTACCGCGTAGATGCCGGTGTCCTCACGCACGACCTCGGCGCCCTCTCCCACAAGGGCCGAGAGCAACTGCACGAGGTGGTGGACGTTCTGGTCGCCACGCAAAGTCGACCCGCGAACTTCGGGTGCTACGGGGTCCACGAGTGGGCGATGGTCTACAAGGGCGACGACGTTCGTCACGCCGGAATCGCGCCGCTTCGACTACCCCAGGAAGAGGTCGACGAGTTCGTCGAGAGCCGACCCGTCGCATGCAGTCACTTTGACGCCTACCGGTTTTTTGCTCCGGAAGCGAAGCCCCTGAACCGCATTCAGCTCGAGTGGTCGACCCGGCACGAGATGGAGCAGCCCGGCTGTATCCACGCCAACATGGATCTGTATCGCTGGGCCTACACAGCGATGCCCTGGATCGGGAGCGACCTCCTGCTGGACTGTTTCGAGTTGGCCGCGGATCTGCGCGTGCTCGACATGGAGGCCAGTCCGTACGACCTCCAAGACCTCGGCTTCGAGCCGGTACGGGTGGAGACGCCAGACGGACGCGTCGAGTACCAACGTCGGCAGAGAGAGTTCAGCGTGAGGGCTGAGGCGCTGCGGGCTCGGCTGATTGGAGCGGTGAAGGGAGTGCTCTCGGACTAGCACCTGGCTCGAGGGCTCTCTGGAGGTGTGTTGTGAGCGCGCGTCCCGCTGACTCAGACGCTAACGGACCCCGCCTGCCAGAGCCCCACGAGAACTTCAACCTCATCGTTCGGTCTACGGTACTCCGAAGATCCAAGCTGCACGGCCTCAATTGATGACCGCGCGCAGCCGCGCGCGACCCGACCGCAGAATTGATGTGTCCGCTAGGTCATGCGAAAAACTAGGTCCCATAGACTAGACGGAAACACTACGCCTTGCGGCCCCTCTCAAGTTAGCGCCCTTGCTCATGCAGCATGCGGTCGACGATGGGCGCACTTACCCGACAACCCGTCGGATACGGTGGGGGACGCTCTCAGTGTCCCAACACTCCTCCCAACATCCCCCTCCCCAGACTTCGTCTCGACCTAGTTCTCCAAAAACTCCACCGACCAGGTAATCTCCACTGAGTCCTTGATCGACTGCGCCGTGGGGCACTTGCTCACGTGAGTCTCCAAGGCCCGAGACACCTTGTCCTCCGGGGCTTCTGAGGGCAGACGGATCGTATAGTGCATATGGATCTTCGTCAGCAGAATGATCCGTTCTACGACCTCATTCGTGCCTTCAGCCGTACAGCTGATATCACCATTCGGAACCGTAATCCCGCGCACCTCCAGTGCGCCATTGAGTGTCCCGAGTAGTCAGCCGGCGGCTGCCGCGACGAGATAGTCGACGGGCAGCGGTAGGTTCGGCTGGGAATCCATGCCGTAGTGAGCTTTGATGGGGCCGTGAATTCCGAACTCCAGTTCGGTCCCGTCTTCGAGCGTGCCGCGCCGGTGCAGTCCGTCGACCTTGTCGACCGTTGCCCGCGCGATGTAGAGAGGTTCACTCATTTCTGCGTTGCGTCTCCTGACGGGTGTAGTGGCGTCGGACACCAGAGGCGAGCTCCGTAGCCAACTGGCCTAGCTCATCGCTTATGCCACGAGCGATGTCCTCGGGAGGAATCGAGTCGGTGCCGAGAACGAAGTCAAAGCTGTTCCGCTCCAGGCGCCCGAGGCATCGAGTCGGATTGGATCCAACGAAACGTCTACCTGAAGATCGCGGCCGTCGGAGTCGCGGCGGACTTCGATGCTGGGTCGGCGGGAAGAAATCGACATGCTCACGAAGTGAACTTACATCCTCAACTGTCGGAAGGCATTGCCCGCATGCTATCCCCCTGGTGTGGGCTCCTCATCCTGGAACCCCACACACCGGAGAACCGGAAGTGGGGGGTACCGCCGATATCGTTGATCCGTGCTGGCGCGCTCGCAAAGATAGAAACGTGACCCGCGGCGGTTGCCCGTGATCCGGTGGTGCTTGCACGTGACACACAGGCCGATCCGGCGCCGAAGTCGTTCCGCGTCGGTCACGTCACGTCGTCCGGATGTCTCGAGCCCCTAGGCATGCGCTTCGCTATGTAACCGACCTGCCGACAGGCGTCTCCGCTTCGGTGGGAGAAGAGATTACTCGCGGAGCACTTGGTGCAATGTGTGGAGATGGTGATCTGCTCCTTCGGGACGCCACTCTTCGTCGCCCGCGCCGCGAGGACCCCCCTCAGGTCGATCGGTCGGGAAGCGTCGGGCACCATTTGGCCAAGCGCCTTGAAGACCTCCGGTCCCACCTCGTAACACGCGTCGCAAATCGCGGGGCCCAGGTGCATGTGCAGATCGGCAATCGCTGAATCGAACCGGCTCACGAACCCATCTAGTCCTGTCTCGAGAACACCAGCTGCAGCGCCTCGCCACCCAGCATGTACCTCGCCAACCGTCTCTGTAACAGGATCTACGAGAAAAACCGGGACACAGTCAGCGGTGGCTACAGTTACAAGGACCCCGGCTTCATCGATGACCTGGCCGTCGCAGGGCTCGCTGAGAATCGGAGGCTCGGCGGGACCGATGGAGTCGCCATGCCGTGACGAATGCAGAAACACGTCGGCGCCGTGTACCTGACGCTGGTGCCAGGCGGCATAGCATCCCGTTCGCCTGACCAGATTCTGCCAGTTGCTGCGCACGACCGGTTCGGAGCTGCCACTGCTGAAAAGGCCGAGGTCGAAAGGTGCCGCGCCGCGGCCTCGCGTGGTCGTCCCCTGGACCAACCACGGGAAGCGATCCACCCATTCCGGGTGGACCAGGGCCGGCACTTCCTCGAGTACGAATTCAGTCACGCGCCTGATGCCACCGTGATCTCCTACGGGCCTAGTCATGAGCGAAGTTAGGCCAACGCATACGATCCCTCCATGCACCAAGGAAAATGCTTTACTTTAAGCGTCCGCGGGGGCGGAGACCCCTCTTCATTGCTTGGGCCATCGGACCGTGACGGACGACACCCTTTTCGACAGTCTGAACGCCGCCTACGCACAGGCGATGTTCGAAGAATATGCTCGCAACCCGGAGGCTCTGCCCCCGGAGTGGCGCAAACTCTTTGAGAACGGCGGGAGCTTGGCAATGGCCGAGGGTCTCTTCGTGCCCGAGCAGATGGACACCGGTCGTCCGCTCGACGCGCCTGTGGCTGCCCCAGCCCCTCCAGTCGCCCAGACGCCGGCAGCGACTACCGCCTCAGCCCCGGCAGATCCGCCCGCGGCTCTTCCACCCGAGCCGTTGACCCCAGGCGCAGCACTGATTCCGTCTCAGCTGGACTCCGATTCACAAGCACTCCTGAGGCTACTGCCTGCGGTGTCGCGTGCCACGGCATTGATTCAGGCATTCCGAGATCACGGGCATCGGCTGGCTGCGGTCGATCCATTGGGAAGCGAGCCTCCGGGACATCCGCAGCTCTCTCCTGCATTCTTCGGTACGTCTCAGGAGGAGCTAGGGGCACTGCCAGCCTCGTTGGTCCTGACTGAGAACAGCGACCACGGTGATCGCTCTGTGGCAGACGCCCTCACGGACCTCGGTGAGGTCTACGCCGGCTCGATCGGCTACGAGTTCGAGCATCTCGACGACCACGTCACGGTCAACTGGCTCTGGCAGCAGGTCGAGGCTGGGTCCCACCTACCCGAGCTGACCGCGTCCGACCGACGTGCGCTTCTTCAGCGCATCAGCGAAACGGAAGGTCTCGAGCAGTTCCTGCACCGGACGTATCTCGGGCAGAAACGATTCTCGATCGAGGGCAACGACATGCTCGTGCCCATGCTCGACCTCCTGATCGAGGAAGTCGGAAGAAGCGGTGGCCATGACGTCGTCCTGGGGATGGCGCACCGGGGGCGGCTGAACGTCCTTACACATACCCTTGGCCTGTCGTACGGCGAACTGCTCTCCGAATTCGAGGGACCCTCATTC
Source organism: Longimicrobiales bacterium (assembly GCA_028823235.1). Classification (NCBI taxonomy): domain Bacteria; kingdom Pseudomonadati; phylum Gemmatimonadota; class Longimicrobiia; order Longimicrobiales; species Longimicrobiales bacterium. The sequence goes on from JAPKBW010000010.1 coordinate 11,978, forward strand.
AAGGGCGGCCAACTCGATGTCGCGGGCACGGGAGACGTGAAGTATCACCATGGCGCCCGCGGAACGCGGCGTGTGGACGGTGCTGATGTTCGCATCACCCTCGCGCCGAACCCAAGTCACCTCGAGTTCGTGAATCCCGTGGTTATCGGGATGGCACGAGCGCTTCAGTTTGAGAATCTGGCCAAGGGTGCCGAGCCGGACTTCGACTCGGTAGTACCCGTACTCATGCACGGCGATGCAGCTTTCGCAGCCGAGGGCGTCGTCGCCGAGACGCTCAACATGGCTCGCCTGCATGGCTACAACGTCGGTGGGACCATTCACGTCATCGTGAACAATCAGGTCGGCTTCACCACAGACCCGCGAGACGGACGCTCGACACACTACTCCAGCGATCTCGCGAAGGGCTACGGCATTCCGATCATCCACGTGAACGCGGATGACCCCGAGGCCTGCCTTGGTGCGATCCGACTCGCGATGGCGTTCCGGCGCGAGTTCCACGACGACTTCGTGATCGACCTCGTCGGCTATCGCCGACACGGTCACAACGAGGGCGACGAGCCAGCATACACGCAGCCCGTAAAGTACCGGAAGATCACGGCGCATCAGACGGTTCAAGAGCTCTACTCGGCCCGACTCATCGACGAGGGCGCGATCAACGATGCTCAGGTCGCTGACATGCGTGCCGCGATTATCGACCAGCTCCGAGAGGTGCAGGACAACGTTCGCGAGTCGGATCCAGTCGTGGACGACGAGCCCGATGAGAGGCAGGAAGTACCCGTCGTGCCGGAATCGACAGGCGTCGCGCTGGAGGTGCTTGAGAGAATCAATAAGGCTACGGTCGACGTGCCGGACGGCTTCACGCCCCATCCCAAGCTGTGGCGGCAACTCGGGCGTCGAGAGAGCGACTTCTCGCCAAATCGCACCATCGACTGGGGTTACGCGGAAACGCTCGCCTTCGGCAGCCTGCTGCTGGAGGACATACCCATTCGCTTCACGGGGCAGGACGTGCAGCGGGGCACGTTCAGTCATCGCCACGTAGTGCTGCACGATTCCAAAAATGGAGACGAATTCGTGCCGCTCGCCGCGATGGCCGGGGCACGCCTCGAGGTGCACAACTCTCCCCTCTCCGAGACGGCCGTCATCGGTTTCGAGTACGGCTACTCGGTGGCCGCAGACAACGACGTCGTGTTGTGGGAGGCGCAGTTCGGTGACTTCGTGAACGTCGCCCAAGTCATGATCGACCAGTTCCTTTCGTCAGGTCTGACGAAGTGGGGACAATACTCGCGACTCACCCTGCTTCTGCCTCACGGTCAGGAAGGCCAAGGGCCCGAGCACTCAAGCGCTCGACTGGAGCGGTTCCTTCAGCTGTGCGCTGAGGACAACATGCGGGTCACCTATCCGACGACTCCGGCCCAGTATTTCCACATGCTTCGCCGCCAGGCCCTGCGACGGCCTGAACGACCGATGATCGTGATGACGCCCAAGAGCCTCCTGCGCCATCCGAAGGCGACGTCCACGATGTCGGAACTCGCGGAGGGCGGCTTCAAGCACGTCCTCGATGACCCGACCACGGAGAGTCTGGATCAGATCACGAGACTCGTGCTTTGCTCCGGGAAAGTCTACTACGACATTCAAGGCCATAGCCGCCGGGCGGGCTTGCCGCACGTCGCAGTCGCCCGCGTGGAGCTTCTCTACCCGTTCCCCACCGAAGCGCTCACCGCGCTCCTCGGGCGCTTCCCCAACCTGAAGGAAGTGGTCTGGGCACAGGAGGAACCGCGGAACATGGGCGGCCTCACGTTCGTGGGCCCGCGTCTTCGGGCCGTCGTCCCTCGGAAAATCCCACTTGCCTACGCCGCTCGGCCCGAACGGGCCAGTCCAGCTGAAGGGAAGGCGTCGACGCACGCCGCGGCACAGGAAGCCGTCGTCCTCGAGGCCCTTGGCATCGAGGCGGAGGACGCCGAGTAGGGCGTTGCCCGATTTCTCCCGCATCCTCGGCGCCTTCAGAAAACGAGAGCCGGCCAAGGCTCGATCCAGCGGTGTGGTCCACCGTGACCCGGAGCACTTCATGGCCTATTTCCATCTGGGTCGGTACTCCGAGCAATTGGGCCGGATAGGTGAAGCTGTCATGTACCACAGGGCGGCAGCAGAGCTCTCGGGACGTGCTCCCTGCCTGATCCGCGTTTCTTGGACTGGTCCTCGTACTCGTCGGAGACCGGAACGAAGGGGAAGACATCGCGAACGACTTGGAGCGCTCCTCATTCGCCTGCGCCGAGTGGACGAGGGTCTCGCGTGGCTGGAAACGGCACTAAGGGCGAAGGAAGAGCTTCTTCTCCTTATAGATACTCCGTGGCTCCCTCTCCCCGAAGTCCGGCATACGAAGCGCTTCCGATCTTTGTGCGCACGTCTTCCCGAGACTCGCGAACGCTGACTACCTTCTCCGCCCCATGAAACTTCCTTTCAAGCTTGACCGCCCCCTCGTCTTCTTCGACCTCGAGACCACCGGCCTCGACATCAAGAAAGACCGCATCGTCGAACTGGCGTTCATCAAGTGGACGCCGCACGGCGACGTCCTCGAGCGCGAGCGTCGTTTCAATCCTGAGATGCCGATTCCGGCAGAGGCTACGGCGGTTCACGGCATTACCGACGCCGATGTCGCGGACGAGGCTCCCTTCTGCCGCACAGCAAAGTCCCTCGTCGACATGCTCGAAGGCTGTGATCTCGCGGGGTTTAACGTGCGTCGCTTTGACATCCCAATGCTGATGTTCGAGTTCGACCGGTGTGAGACGAGCTTCTCGATGGAAGGGCGCCGCGTGGTCGACATGCAAAACATCTTCCACCGTGAGGAGCGTCGTGATCTGTCCGCGGCTGCGCGCTTCTACCTCGACCGCGAGCATGAGGAAGCCCACACCGCCCTGGGGGACATCCGGACGTCGGCTGGCGTTCTTGGGGCTCAACTGCTCCGATACCCTGACATTCCTCAGGACCTCGACGGACTCCACGCCTACTGCGAAGAGTACTCCCCGACACGGACGGAAGTGGACCGCTGGTTCAGTCCCGAGGCAGAGGGGCGCGTCTTCCGCCGAGGCAAGCACAAGGGGGCCGCGCTGGCCGAGGTGGCCGGCGAAGCCCCTGACTATTTGAAATGGATGATGAGTGCCGACGACATGGACGAAGACGTCTTGACGATCGTGCGCGCCGCTCTCGCAAAAAAGGACTAAGAATCATGACTCGTGCATCGTTCGGCTTCGGCCTCGTCGCAGTAATCGCCCTCGCCTCGCCGACCGCGGCCACTGCGCAAGCGGCGATCTCGACCTCCGACATGGCGACCATGTATCCCCGCCAGATCGGCCCCGCAGTAACCGGCGGACGCATCCACGATGTCGAGGCGCTACCGAACGACCCGTCGACGATTTTCGTAGGCGCCGCTTCGGGTGGACTCTGGAAGACCACCAACCGCGGGCAAACATGGGTGAACGTCTTCGCTGATCAGCCTGTCAGTACCTTCGGCGACATCGCGATCTCTCGGTCGAATTCTGATGTCATGTACGCGGGGACGGGCGAGCAGCAGAATCGACAGTCTACGTCGTACGGAAACGGCGTCTATCGCTCCGAGGACGGAGGGGACAGCTGGACCCATCTCGGCCTCGAAGAAACACGGCACACCGGAAAAATCGTCATCCACCCGTCAGACCCAGATGTCGTGTACGTCGGGGCGCTCGGGAACCTGTGGGCGGGCTCTGATGATCGCGGTGTATACCGCAGCACGAACGGAGGACGGAGTTTCGAGAAGGTTCTCTATATAGACGAATTCACGGGTGTGATCGACATGGCAATCGATCCGTCCAACCCGGACAACGTCTACGCGGCCACCTACCAGAGGCTGCGTCGGACGTGGGGCTTCAACGGCGGAGGGCCCGGGAGCGGCATCTGGAAGTCGACCGATGGCGGAGACAACTGGATCGAGCTCGAAGGAGGCCTGCCCTCGGGCGACAAGGGCCGCATCGGGATCGCGCTCGCAGAGTCGAACCCGCAGGTCCTCATGGCGTTGGTCGAGAGCGCAGACTCCGACGCCCAGGGCGTCTATCGCACGGAGAATGGCGGCCTCCTCTGGGAGAAGGTAAACGACCAGAACATCCGCCCGATGTACTACTCGCACATCTTCATCGACCCCACCGACGATCAACGTGTCTACACACTCGCAACCCGCTCCTTCGTTAGCGATGACGGGGGGCGATCCTTCGAGAACATTGCCCTGGCCCCCACGTACGACGTCGGTGTTCACGCAGACCACCACTCCATCTGGATCGACCCCAACGACCCGAACCATCTCTTTCTCGCGGGCGACGCCGGGCTGAACGAGACCTACGATCAGGGCGTGACTTTCCGGCGCATCAACAACTTCCCGATCTCCCAGTTCTACGCGATCGCGGTCGACATGCGCGACCCTTACTACGTCTACGGAGGCCTGCAGGACAATCACTCGTTCTTCGGTCCGTCCGAGACGAGACGCTGGGCTGGAATCCTCAACGACGACTGGAGGCAGAACGGCTTCGGTGACGGTATGTACTGGCAAGCCGACCCAAGCAACGAGCGCTACAGCTACGGGAGCTCCAACGGTGGTAGCTATTTCCGCTACGACACCTATACCGGAGACATCCAGGACATCTCTCCGCACGCGCCGCTCGGCACGAGCTATCGGTTCGACTGGACCTCACCGATGATGCTCTCCGCGCACGATCCTAGCGTTCTGTACGTCGCAGGGAATCGATTCTTTACGTCGAAGGACCGGGGCAGTTCTTGGACTGCAACCGAGGAACTCAGCCGTGCAATCGATCGCGACGAGCTGGAATTGATGGGCGTGCTTGGGCGAGACATTACGATCTCGCGCAACGACGGCACGGGATCGTTCGGTGAAGCCGTCACGCTCGACGAATCTCCGATCGATCCGTCGGTCCTCTGGGTAGGATTCGACGATGGAAATCTCCAGGTGAGCCGGGATGCCGGCACGTCCTGGGCCGAGGTCTCGAGGAACGTACCGGGACTCGCAGCTGGCACCTATGTGAGCCGGATCGCGGCGTCGTTCGATGCACCCGGCACAGCCTACGCGACCTTCGACGGCCACCGCGACGGGGACTTCAGACCCTTCGTCTTCCGGACGACCGACTTCGGCATGTCCTGGGAACCCCTCCACGCAGGGCTTCCACAGATGGGTGTCGTGAACGTCATCGTAGAGCACCCTGACAATACCCAGGCTCTCTTTGTCGGTACCGAGCACGCAGTGTTCGTGAGCACAAACGCCGGCATGAACTGGGCGAAAGTCCCGAACCTGCCAACCACGCACTACGACGACATGGTGATCCATCCTCGTGAGAGGGATCTGATCCTCGGGACACACGGCCAGGGCATGCTCATCCTGGACGACACACGCGCGATCGCCGAGTGGGGTGCCGCGTCCGCGCCCATCACGGTCTTCTCGTCCGCGATGGGAACGGTTCAGATCTATCGGAAGGACACTTCCTATCGAGGACAGGACGCCTTCGCTGGCACAAATCCTGTCGACGGAGTGGAAATCACCTACCGGATCACGTCCGGAAGTGGCCGCGCGACCATGCGCGTCACCAACCGGTCCGGAGTGACGGTGCGTGAGTTGAGCGTCCCAAGTGGGGTGGGGACGCACCGAGTCAGCTGGGACCTCCGGCACGGCACTGATGATTCCGAGCAGTGGGCACGCTGGGAGAATCCTGCCCTCGCAAGGAACATTGGAAATCGCGGTCCGTGGGTCTCGCCCGGCGAGTACGTGGTCACCGTCGAAGCCGGCGGTGAGCATGGGACTACGCACGTAGCGGTGCGCGGCGACCCCGCCATGCCGATCAGCCAGGCTATGTACATCAGCCGTGAGCAGTTCATGCTCGACGCCATGGCCCTGACCTCTGAGATCCAGACGTTCTCGCAAGCGAACGATATCGGTGGCGGTGGACGCGGACGCGGTGGTTTCGGTCGCGGGGGGGGCATGCCGACCACCCCACAGGAGAAAGTCCAAGCTGCCGGTCGTCTCGTGCAGCAGGTTTACCAGGCCTTGAACGGCGGGCAGGTTCGCCCCGGGACGCTTTATCCCCCGACGCAGACACAGAGAGGCCAGGTACTGGATGCTCGTCGGCTTTTCGATGAGGCCCAGGTGGAGTTAGGGGGTTAGGAGATGAACCAGACACTCCTCCTTCTGGCTTCCGTCACGCTCGTCGGGTGCGGAGCTGATGGTAGCTCGGCGGCGACCCACGAGCCGTCTACTCCGGCAGAGGGCGTGTACGGCCAAGCGCCCTCGGCTAGAAGCGGGGTTCCGGCAGCCGTCGTGATGGCACCCGCACCGACTGCTCAATCGGAGGTCGGCGTCTCTCCGTTCGCCTTTGACAACCCGGTGATCGATCAATTCGGGCTGGTCTTCTCCCCCACTCAGCTGGTCGTCGAGGCGGGAACCACACTCGTGTTCATGAACAGCGAGTCAGCTCTCACTCACAACGTCCAGGTGTGGGACCCTGCCGCAAAGACAATGCTGCTCGACAGCGATGCTCTGCCCGGCGATCGAATCGAAATCACGCTCACCGAGGTGGGTGGCTACGACATCCTGTGTGACGAACATCCGGGAATGAGGGCCTTCGTGTTCGTGACTGCGAGTCCCTATGCGGTGTTTGCCGACCCGGATGGCGCCTTCGAACTGGGCGTCGCCCCAGTCGGCGACTACCTCGCCCGGGTCTGGACCGTCGATGAAGGCTTTGGACCAGAGGTGCCAATTTCGGTGGCTGAGATCCGCACCGGCGTGGACATGAGGCCGGGCGGTTGAGTCTCGGACCGCACAGCGAGACGCACTGCTAGATTCCTCTTCGACATCACGGGCGCGGTGCCCGTAACGCGGACGATCAACCCCGGGCTAACGATCATGCTTCTTCATGCACATTCGGGCTTCCGATACCTCGTTCTCCTTCTGGGGATCCTCGTCATTCTCTACGCGGCGTACGGAATCGCCACGGGGGCTGGGTACGACAAAAAGATGAAGATCCTTTCGGCAGCATTCACGGGAGTCATCGATGTCACGATCCTGCTCGGTTTCATGAACATCTTCTTCGGCGTTGGCTTCTACCCGCAGTTGGGTGGGCACATCGTGATGATGGTTCTCGCCGCAACTGTCGCACACATAGTCCACGGTATCATGAAGCGCCGGCCGGCCGAGCAGCAGACGTTCGCACCGCATCTGGTAGGCGCGCTGGTCGCACTCGGGTTGGTCGCGGCAGGCATCATGGCTATCGGCCGGCCGATTGTGGGGTGACGGCTCCCGGCATCGACCTGCTGGTGCCGTCTGCGGGTGCGCATACCGGTCACGGACCGGATGACCTCGGCCTGATCATGGGGGGAGGGGGTGCCCGGGCCGCGTACCAGGTGGGATTGCTGCGCTGCGTCGCCCGCCGCTTCCCCGACCTGCACCTTCCCTACATCACCGGCGTGTCAGCCGGAGCGTTGAACGCCGCGCTGCTGGCATCGCACCACGGCACATTCCTGCAGGCGGTCGACGAGCTGTCCCACCTGTGGTCCACGCTCACCGTCGATCATGTATTTCGAGTCGACGCCCGGTCGCTGGCCATGAACAGTATGCGGTGGCTAAAGCGACTCGGGTCCGGTGGAATCGGAGGAGCCCGCAGCCAGGTCCGTGGACTCGTCAACACGCAGCCGCTGCGCAAGCACCTCACCGAGGCGCTGCACGCGGTGGACGGCGAAGTGACGGGCATTCAGTACAACATCGACCGCGGTAAGCTCAAGGCGGTCGCGCTAAGCACGACGAGCTACTCGACCGGTTCTTCCGTCACGTGGCTGCAGGGTGACAACATCGAGCCGTGGTCGCGCCCAGGGAGGCTTACACGGGACACGACACTCACGATCGAACACATCATGGCATCGGCCGCGCTCCCTCTGCTCTTCCCGGCAGTGAGACTGGGGAACGAGTGGTACGGTGATGGCGGGATCCGCCTCACTGCACCTTTGTCCCCGGCGCTGCACCTCGGGGCACGCCGCATCATGGCAATTTCGACACGGTACGCCCGGACCGAGGACGAAGCTTCTACCTCTGCGATACAAGGATATCCGCCCCCGGCTCAGGTCGCCGGCGTACTCCTGAACGCGGTATTTCTCGATCAGCTCGACAACGATGCACTGCGACTCGAAAGAGTGAACCGCCTCCTCGAGACACTGCCCGAAAAGCAACGACATGGCCTGGAGCCTGCAAAGCTTCTCGTGCTCCGCCCGTCGGAGGACTTGGGAAAGCTCGCCTCTCAATTCGAAGCCCAGCTCCCAAGGTCCTTCCGTTTCCTGACGCGAGGGCTCGGTACCCAAGAGACAGAGAGCCCCGACGTGCTCAGTATGATTCTCTTCCAGCCTGACTATCTGACGGCTCTGATTGAGATCGGCGAGAAAGACGCCCGCGATCGAGCCGACGAGATCGGCGAGTTCCTTCTGGGCTGACCGTCCGTCTACCGACTACCGAGTCGAGTAACCTCACTCGCTGTTAGATTTTAGAACGGCCACAAACACCCCGAATCGACGGCGGGACACGGCCTCGAACTGGTACTCAGGGCAGGAAACAGCATCATGGCAGATGAAAAGAAGCTCGCTACCGAGCTCGAATCGAGAGAAGTAGCCGAGCAGGCGCGTGAACAGAACTGGGAGAAGCGGAGCTTCGCCCGCGCACTCTTCGAGGGCCGCTTCGATCTCGACCTCATCTACCCGCTCCCCACGCCGGACGCGGAAGAGCGAAAGCGAGCCGCCGCGTTCATCACCGAGCTCGAGGTCTTCGCCCGAGATCACATCGACGGCGACACGAACGATCGCGAGGGGCACGTTCCGCAGGCCGTGCTGGATGGACTCGCCGAACTAGGTGCCTTCGGAATCAAGACGCCGCAAGCGTACGGTGGACTGGGACTCTCTCAGATGTCGTACAACCGCGCTCTAGCGATCGTGGCCTCACGCTGCAGCGCTACGGGAGCGTTCCTGTCCGCTCACCAGAGTATTGGTGTGCCAGGACCACTCCTGAAGTTTGGGACTGAGCAGCAGAAGAGCACCTACCTGCCGCGCCTCGCCAAGGGCGCACTGTCCGCTTTCGCCCTCACCGAAAACGACGTGGGTTCTGATCCAGCCAACCTGTCGACCACAGCCGAACTTTCGGAAGACGGCTCGCACTGGATCCTCAACGGCGAGAAGCTCTGGACCACGAACGGCCCCCGAGCCCAAATCATCGTCGTGATGGCCCGTACACCAGGGAAGGAAGGCGCACGCAAGAAACCCATCACCGCGTTCATCGTTGAAACAGAGTGGGAGGGAGTCGAGACGGTCATCGAGTGCTCTTTCATGGGGCTGCGAGCACTGTCGAACGGCGTGATCAAGTTCACGAACGTGAAGGTCCCGCGTGAGAATCTGCTCTGGGGTGAGGGCAAGGGGCTGAAGCTCGCACTCATCACCCTCAACACGGGTCGCCTCGCCCTGCCCGCGTTTTGTGGCGCAGCAGCAAAGAGCTGCCTGGAAATGCTACGAGACTGGTCGAACACACGCGTCCAGTGGGGTCTTCCCGTCGGTCACCACGATGCTGTCGCTCAGATGCTCGGCAAGATGACCGCCGACACCTTCGCACTCGAATCCGTCGTCGAGCTCACAGGTGGGATGGCGGACTCCGGCCACTTCGACATTCGACTAGAAGCGGCGATCGCCAAGCTCTGGGGCTCGGAAACTGGCTGGACCCTCGTAAACGACGCACTCCAAGTGCGTGGCGGACGCGGCTATGAGACCCACGAATCGCTGGAGGCACGCGGCGAGACTGCATACCCCATCGAACGCTGGCTCCGGGACATGCGCATCAACACGATCTTCGAGGGATCGTCGGAGATCATGCGCCTATTCATCGCGCGGGAAGCTGTGGACCGGCACCTGTCGATTGCGGGCGACCTGGTGAACCCGAAAGCTCCCCTGGGGGCCAAGGCCGCCGCTCTCGTGCGCGCCGGTCTTTACTACGCCTGGTGGTACCCGACCCGGTTTCTCGGATGGGGCGCCTGGCCGAAGTACTCTCAGTTCGGCACCCTCGCAAAGCATCTCCGCTACATCGAGAGAACGTCCCGGCGGCTCGCCCGAGCGACGTTCCACACGATGGTTCGGTTTGGACCGGGACTAGAGAAACGACAGGCCGTCCTCGGTCGCGTGGTAGACATCGGCTCGGAACTCATGGTCATGTCGGCGACCATCGTGCGTGCGAAGTCGCTTACCGCAAAGGGGAATGGGAAGACGGGAGCGGAGGCCCTCGCCGACGCCTACTGTCGACAGGCACGACGCCGGATCTCACAGCATTTCCGGCTCCTGTTCGGCAATGACGATGTGGCCACGTACTCTGTGGCCCGCCGCTTCCTTGAAGGAGAATTCGAGTGGCTGGAGGAGGGCGTCGTATCGCTCGAAGGCTACCGAAAGGCTGCTCAGGCGACGGCCCCTTCGCCCACGTCTGAGTCGACCCTTTCATCCGAACCTTTGGCGGCCGGCTGACCCATGCTGCATCCGAGAGCGTTCAAGGTCACCGTAGTCTGGACTCTCGCGCTTCTCTTCCTCGGTAGTGTCGTTCACGCGACCGAGTCGAGCCTGGCGTGCCCGGACTGGCCAACCTGTTTTGGCACCATGGTCCCCGAGATGTCCGGTGGCGTCTTCTGGGAGCACCTGCACCGGCTGGTGGCAGGCGGCCTGGTCCTCATGTTCGTCCTCGCGACATGGCTCGTGCGGCGAGAGGTTACCGACCGACCGTGGATGTTCAAAGCATGCCTCGCGGGCATCGCCTTGCTCCTCGTCCAGTCGGTGGTCGGCGGACTGACCGTGATTTACCAGCTCCCGGACATGGTCTCAACGACCCACTTGTCGCTCGCGTTCCTCTTCCTGTCCCTCGCGACGTTCCTGGCCGCCTCGACGCACCAGCGCGCGCCCGAGGAGACGATCGAGATATCGACCTCGGTCGCCGCCAGTCTACGCCTGTGGGCGGCAGTTGGGGCCGGATTTATTTTCCTCCAGTCGGCCCTCGGAGCACTTGTCCGACACACCGACGGTGGCATATCCTGCCCCGATTTTCCTCTTTGCCTAGGACAGGTCATTCCTCCGCTCATCAATGTGCAGATCACGTCACACTTTTTTCACCGGGTATTCGCGCTGCTCGCGACTCTGCTCGTCATCGGAATCGCCCTCTGGGTTATGCGCCAAGAGGTCCCTGGAATCTTCCGACGGCTAGCGTGGTCTGCTGTCGCACTGGTCGTGGCTCAAGTCGCTCTCGGTGTCGCTTCGGTACTGACGATCCTGGCCGTACCGTCGGTGACACTCCACACGCTGGTCGCTGCTACTCTGCTTGCGAACCTCGTGACACTCTCCACGATCGCGGGGCGCGCATGAACGTGACCGAGGCCGGCGACATGCTGGCCCTCATCAACGCATCACTGAACGCAACGAGTGCCATCGCGCTCATGACCGGCTTCATCTTCATTCGGAAGAAGGTGGTCGACCGTCACCGGAAGGCCATGCTGACGGCCGTGGGCGCCTCCGGGATTTTTCTCGTCTTCTATGTGACTCGGGTCATCCTCACGGGGACTCACGAGTTCGCAGGGGAAGGCCTGGCTCGGATCGTATACCTCAGCGTGCTCTTCTCGCACGTGACTCTGGCGATCGTCGTCTTTCCCTTCGTACTTCGTGTGCTCTACCTCGTGAGGCAGAAGCGCTTCGAGGACCACAAGCGATTGGCCCGCTTCGTCTTCCCGGTGTGGGCGTATGTCTCGGCGACTGGCCTGATCGTGTACATCCTGCTTTATCAGGTCTACGGGTACGTGTGACCTCCGGTCCCAATCGCCTCCGTGGATATGCAGAGGCCGTAGCAGCCGCGTCGCTCTGGGGTTCGTCCGGAGTCTTCGCGGTCAATCTCTTCCGGATGGGGCTCCCACCGGAAAGCCTCGCGCTTCTTCGGCCTGTGGTGGGAAGTCTGATCCTTCTCGCAGCGGTAGTCCTGCACAAGCCAGCTGCCCTGCGCATCGACCTGCAGGGACTCGCGATCCTCATGCTCGGGGGAGGATTCGCCGTAGGCGTCTTCCAGATTGCCTACCAGTTCTCAACCGATGCAGTCGGTGTGCCATCAACCGTCGCAATGCTCTATCTCGCGCCCGCCGTCGTCGCAGCCTCTTCCGGACCACTGCTCGGTGAGTGGCCGGACCGCACTCGCCTCATTCTTCTCGTAGTTACGCTACTCGGAGTCTGGCTCTCCGTATTCGGAGCCAAGGAAGTTCCCGGCCTTTTCGACTCGAGCGGCTTCACTTGGGGGATCCTAGCTGGGGTGAGCTATGGGGCCTACACGCTCTTCGGACGATTCGCGGCCCCCCGCTACGGGTCACTCCCCACCGTCGTCTACAGCACTCTGGGTTCGTGCCTATTTCTGGTCCTGGTCGTTCCAGCAACGACGGGCCCCATCGTCCTCCCCAACTCCGGTCCCGCCTGGGCTCTGCTCTTCACGTTCAGCTTTCTGACCATGGCTGTGGCTCACTTCCTCTTCTTCGATTCGCTTGCCCACATCGACGCAGGCCAAGCCTCGATCGCAACGGCCATCGAGCCTGTTATAGCTGCGGTTCTCGCGACCGTCCTGCTCTCTCAAGGCCTTAGTCCGGTCGGATGGCTCGGCATCACGCTGGTCGTCGGTGGCGTCGTGGGGGTGGGCCTGACATCGGGTGTCGCGTCAGACGCGACCGGAGGCGTAGGCAGGAATACTCCGTAAAACTGAGGCGACCCCAAGCTCCGCAGATCTTGCAGCTGTTGCGATATCCACCATTGGGCGGATAAGCTCGCCACCGTGGACTCGCTCAATGAAATTCGCCGCGTCCTCCGGGAATCATCCGATCCGGACAATCCGACGGCGGAACGGCTCGCAGAACTATTACGCGATGTGCAGCATGTCGCAGTTGTTGGCCTGTCGAGACACTTGGAAAAGCCGGCGCGACGGATCCCATCATACCTGGCCGCGAAAGGCCTCGACATGATACCCGTGAATCCACACGCGAAGCGCCTTCTCGGCCGCGAGTGTTACCCATCGCTTGGTGAGGTTCCTGAGACCGTCGACCTGGTCCTGGTCTTCCGACCGTCCGAGGTCGCCGGTGAGTTCGTCAATGCTGCGCTGGCTCGGCCGGACAAGCCAGCCATCTGGCTTCAGACTGGGCTACGGTCCGACGACGCGGCGGGGGAAGCTCGCGACACTGGGCGCACGGTTATACAGGACCTCTGCATTTTCAGAGTGTACCGAGCGTTGATCGCCTAGAGTCGGTTCAGGCCCCTAGCAGCTCCGCCAGCATTGCGACGTGTCCTTGGGCCTTCACACCACGCCATACATGCTCGAGCCGACCCTCTTCGTCGATCAGGAAAGTCCCTCGCTCGATGCCCAGAAGAGGTGATCCATCCACCATGCGCTCGCCCCACACGCCATACTGATCGGAGACGACTCCGCCTACGTCGGCAAGCAATGGAAAGGTCAAGACGAATTTCGCTCGAAACGCGTCGTGAGAATCGACATGGTCCGCTGACACACCTAGGACCAATGTATTGACCGCGTCGAAGCGAGACAGACTGTCTCTGAAGTCGCAGGCCTGAATTGTACACCCAGGCGTGTCGTCCTTCGGATAGAAATAGAGGACGACCTTCCGGCCACGCAGCGACGAAAGCGTGATCGACTCACCGCCATCACGGTCGAGTGTGAAGTCAGGCGCAACGTCTCCCTGCTGAATCATGCATCCATCCCATCGAGGTTCAATTCGTCATCGTCTGCGACTTCCTGCAAATCGACCGTGATCGCCGCGCTCACGATCTCACCCTCCCATCTGCACAGATCATGGCCTCGGCCCTGACAGAGCGAGTGGGTCATCTTCGCAGTACCGCCAAACGTCTGCTCAAGGATCTGCTCTCCGAAGCCCAACAACAGGTGGCACGCATCACCACCGGGATCTGCTTCGACGAACAGGAGTGTGCGTCCTTCGATTACGAAGGGTCCCCGCCCAAAGCCACCGACGTGACGGCCGAACAACTTCTTGAGCGCCCGACGAGCGTGCCTGCGAGCCAGGCGGTACTGCACACTCTGTGGCAATATTCTTGCTATGCGTGCGGGCCGTTCGGCCTCGGCGAGCAATCTTCCGACGCGGTGGAAAACCTGAGCCCCGTCCGGCCGCCGAATTACAAACCGAAACAACCCCCTCACGTCCTCGTCGGTAAGCCGCACCCGTTTGCGAACATCTTCCCTATGCGTGCGGATCTGGCGGTCGACGACATCGCTCAGGCCAAAACGCCTGGGCATGGTCCTCGTCGTATCCTCTTCTTCGAGGAACTCGGGGGGCAGGTCCATGTCACGCATGACCTCGAGCAGTCTGAGAGCGACGACGGCCTGGATCCGGCGAGATCGAGGAGGTGAAGCTAGAGCGGGCGCGGCGTCCGTCAACGGACCTCGACGAGTCGATGGGACTGGAAAAGTACAATCTCAAAAAAGTTGCACGGATGAGCAACGCGTAGCGATTCAGTCAATTTCAAAACCGTACCGAATTGAGAGTGACACTCCTCGCGGCCGACCGTACATAGAGGCTTCGACTCCGGCTAACGTGAGCGGGGGAGTGTGAAGGTAATCTCGTTGGCCCACGCTCGGGGGGCTGCTTCTTCCTGACATCGAGACCTTTCATCTCCCCCGTTTCTTATGTCCCCACCTCAGTACCGGGGCCAAGGCGCTTCTCCTAACTTTCTTCCATGAAGCGATACCCCGCGTTCGATCCCCCGGAATACCTCCACTGGACCGCAGATCCGAAGCTCATCGAGGCTTTCGGGGCTACGCTCGATGCTGATCCGCAGCGCGCTGAAATCATTGCAGCGCTGACAGAGGACGACCTCCTCGCGATCTACCGGGACCTGCTGCGCACCCGCCTGCACGACATCGGGTTGAAGCGTTGGGTGCGCACTGGCGTCATCTCGAAGGCATGGCTCGGCACCGGCGAAGAGGCGGTGACGGTCGGAAACGTCAGTGCCCTCAATCCGGACCGTGACGTCGTCTCTCCGATGATCCGCAACGCGGCCGCACTTCATATGATGGGTATGCCGCTCTCCGACATGTTCCGTGGCTACCTCGCGACATCGGATTCTCCGAGTGCGGGTCGAGATCTCCACATCGGCGATCTAGAAGCGGGCATCGTCCAGCCGATCAGTCACATGGGCACCAGCGTCACGATCGTCGCCGGAATCGCCATGTCATTCCGGGCGCGGCAGGAAGACCGGGTCGCGATCACGTGGGTGGGAGATGGCGCGACCAAGTGCGCGGCCGCGCATGAGGGGATCAACCTCGCCGCGGTGCAGGACCTCCCTGTCATCTTCGTGATCCAAAACAACCAGGTTGCCCTCGGGACGAGGGCCACAGCTCACGGGGCCGGAGATCTTCACGCATGGCCCGCCATGTACGGCATCGACGGTATGATCTGCGACGGCAACAACGTCCTTGACGTCTATGCGGCGACGCGGATCGCTGCTGACAAGTGCCGTGCGGGAAATGGCCCCGCCATGATCGTTGCAGACACGTTCCGGATGGGAGGGCATGCCACGCACGATGAGCGTGAAGCCCGCGAAGCATTCGACGAGGAGTTGTTTGCCGCCTGGGGACAGCGGGATCCTGTCGGCCTTTTCGAGGCCTGGTTAGGGGCGCGGGATGTCGAACCGTCAGTCCTCGAAGAGATCGAGAATGAAGTGACGATCGAAATGGACCAAGCGGCCGATGAGGCACTCGAATCCAAAGACCGGATCCCACCACCTGAACAAGCTTTGTACTCAGGATTCTCCGAAGGAAGCACGCTCGTAGGCCTCGAGGGACGTCCGATTCAGATCGGTTAAGGAATGGCCCAAATCGTGCGATTTCTCGCGCATAAGTCGCGACACCACGACTTGAACGGCATGGCTATTTCGGACATCTTATAGGTTAAGCATTCCTACGATTTGACCCGTGGCTGGCTCCGCCCTTTGGGATATGACCCATGGTCAACACCAATCCAGATAACGTGAGCCAGATTTTAGCTGAACGTCCCCTCGACGACCTCACCGACGAAGAGCTCGTAACGGCCCATCTCGATGGCCGCCCAGGCGCGTTTCAGCGCCTGTATGACCGATATCGGGATCGCCTGATTCATTTCATCACCCGCAAGACAGGCGATGCGGATCGGGCACAGGATCTCGTGCAGGAGGCGTTCATTCGCGTGACGCGACACCTCCACAGGTTCGACACCACCAAGAAGTTCTCCACGTGGGTCTACACCATCGCTGGCAACCTCTCGAAGAATGAGCTCCGGAATCGTTCGCGGAGTCCGCTTGTGCTATTCCAGCGCCTGACCGGGAACTGGGACGACGATCACCGGCCGATTCAGTTCGAGGATTTCTCGATGCGTCCGGATGACCTCTATCGGAAGCGCTACCTGCGTCGCCTGGTTGAGGACACGGTCCAGACCCTGCCCGAGCATCATCGACTCGTTTTCCGGCTGCGTGAGCTCGAAGGGAAGAGCTACGAGGAGATCTCCAAGATTACCGGCGTGAACCTCGGGACGGTCAAGAGTCGCCTCCACAGGGCTCGAAACTCCTTCGCCCAGCGCATCGAACCCCATTTGAACTGAAGCACCCACCCCACTCGTTTCCTGGAGTGAGGTACGATTCTGCTTCGGCGGTCATACGCCGCTAATCGCTCGGAGGTTGGGCCGATGTTCGAAGACCTGCGCGATGCCTTCAAGGAGGCGCTCGACAACTTCAACAAGGAGTTGAGCCGCGATAACGTGTCCGGCACAGCCGATCAGATGTTCGCCGGCATGAAAGGCGAGCTTGCGAGCGAGAAGGCCCAAGTCTCCGGCCTCGAAGATCAAATCACGAAGACGATGGAGCACATCGAGCGCCTGTCGGACGAGGTTGCGACCGCTCGCCGCCGGGAAGAGATGGCTCGGGAGATCGATGACAACGAAACCGTGAAGCTTGCGGCGGAATTTGCCACGAAGGCTGAAGGGTATATCACCGTCCTGCAGAAGAAGCGCACAGCGTTGGAAGAGGAACTGGTCTTCCGTGTCCGGACTGTCGAAGAGATGTGTGCGCAGTTCAATGCGGCACGCGAGAAGCGCGACAGCCTGACCGCGACGCCTGGACGCACGGATGCCCGTGAGAGCATCTCAGCCGCAAATGACCTGTTCTCTCAGTTCGACCGAATGGCAGAAGCGATCGGAGGAACCAAGGCAGAAGCTGAGGCGGCTCAGGCGTTTGACGAACTCGACCAGCCGTCCGAGTTCCGCGTGGACATCAATGACACGCCTGTCCCAAGGGAGCTGGACGTCGACGCAGCGCTCGAGGAACTCAAGCGTCGGATGGGCGAAGACTAGTCGCCTTCGAGCACTTCGCTGGCCAGTTCTCGCAGGAAGAGTAGACCCGCGCATTCCCCTGCGAGGAAGATGATGTCCTCTCTCGTGGTCGAGGGAAGCGTCGTCGTTCGAGTGGTCCCGCCGTCCACATAGAGCGTCCAGATTCGTCCATCGTCGGCCCCGAGAAACAGAACCAGTCCATCGGCCTCCAGGTCGACGAGAGACGGCCCATCCTCCGGCCCAAAACGCGGGAGGCGAGCGGTGTCAACCTCCGTCCGAGCCGGATCGGCAGCGAGGTCTAGTGCCACGAACGCGGCGGTCGCCCCCGGGTCCTTGATCGAGGACCACAGGATCAGGCCCCGCTCCGCCTGTGAAAGATGGATGATTCTCCAGAGTGGGAGCGCGAAACCCGATCGCTCACCGTCGGCTCCCCAGAGTGCCATCGACCCTCGTGACAGATCGCTTGCGGGTTCCCGCTTGATGTAGCGGGTCAGGTCGATGATTTCGTCAGCCATCACAGAATGAACAAGGACCGACCGGGCCAGTCAAACACCCCACTTGGTCTGGCTCTCCCCAAAATGTTCGGGTAACTTCGTGTGGCGTGATCTTGCGCCTTGGAACGACCCACACACCTCAGTATCCGCTATGCAGAACTGGATCGGCATCGCCATCTGGATCATTATGGGCTCCTCGATCGGCCTCGTGATGAGAGCCGTCATCAGCCGCCCGGAGGAACAACCCGGACATGCTCAGATCATTGCCGTTCTCGGTGCATTTGCCGCCGTCATTGGTGGCATGCTTGGCGTGGGGATCTTCCACCTGTACGATCCGCTCGCGCTGAGCAGCGGCGGAATGGCTGGAGCGGTGCTTTTCGCGCTCCTGATGACGTTCATCTACCGCTGGGGCCTGCGGACGCTCATCTGAGTCCAAGTCGGGTCCATGGATCCGACGACGCAGCACCGCCCTCGCGTATGACCAGCGGACCTTGGTCCGCGCAACCGCTGACGGGCACTCATGTCGGATGCACTTCGCTTCATTGACGACAACCTTGGGCGCTTTCGGTCCGAGCTATACGACTTCCTCCGCATCCCATCGATCTCGGCGAAGTCCGAGCACGACGGGGACACGCGCGCGACTGCGGAGTGGTTCCACGACAAGTTGATCGCAGCGGGCCTGACGTCGGAGATCATCGACACACCCGGGCATCCAATCGTTCTCGGCGAGTGGCGAGGAGCCGGCCCTGATGCACCCACCGTGCTGATCTACGGTCACTACGACGTGCAGCCACCCGAGCCGCTCGAGTTGTGGACATCCCCGCCCTTCGAGCCGACCGAGCGTGATGGTCGGATTTACGCCCGCGGATCGGCAGACGACAAAGGGCAGCTCTACATGCACGTGAAGGCGCTCGAGGCCCATCTCGCCACGGGCTCGGAGCTTCCGATCAACATCGTCGTCCTCGCAGAAGGGGAAGAGGAGATCGGGTCCCCCAACCTCGTGCCGTTCGTCGAAGTGAACGCTGACCGACTCGCGTGCGATGTGGTCCTGATCTCCGACACCGGGATGTACGCGGAAGGTCGGCCTTCAGTTGGCTTCTCTCTTCGCGGCCTCGCCTACTTCGAAATTCATGTGCACGGCGCGAACAGCGACTTACACTCGGGTGAATACGGCGGAGCCGTGGCGAATCCAGGCAACGCGATCTCCGCGATCATCGCTTCGCTGCACGACGCAGATGGCAGGGTCGCCATCCCGGGTTTCTACGATGCCGTCCTCGACTGGGACGCGGAAACGCGCGCCCGAATCGGCTCGCTTCCGCACTCTGACGACGAATATGCGAAGAGCCTCGAGGTGGCGGAGCTAACCGGCGAGTCAGGGTACGGAACGCTGGAACGACTTTGGATCCGCCCCACGTGCGACGTTTGCGGGATCCTTTGCGGCTATACGGGCGAGGGCGCAAAAACGGTGCTCCCGAATCACGCGATGGCCAAAGTGAGCTTCCGCCTGGTGCCCGATCAAAATCCAGAGAAGGTCAAACAGCTTCTCGAGGCGCACGTGCGTTCCGTGACACCGATCGGCGTTTCGGTCGAGATCGTCGAATTGCACGGCGGGAGGCCCTGGAAAGCGAGTGTGTCGGGAAGGGCCTTCGAGGCAGCAGGTGCCGCCCTTGAGGAGGCCTTCGGGACCAAGCCAGTACCGATGGGAGGCGGTGGATCGATCCCGATCGTGGTGGAATTCGAAGAGAAGCTCGAAGCCACGGCACTTCTGGTCGGCTTCTCCCTCCCGGGCTGCAACCTGCACGCCCCTGACGAGTGGCTGCCGATCGACAACTACGAGAAGGGAATCGGTGCGCTGGCCCTGCTCTATGAAAAGCTGGGCGAGTGATCCAAACTTTTCGGGCCATGGAGATCACCCCGCGAGGGTCGTAACCGCCAAATTCCTACTGCACGGTACCTTAACCGCACGTTTCACGAATCGCGTACCAGGCGCCCGGATTCGTTTGCGGCTTAGGTCTAGTCGATGCTGTGCAGGCGCCTCACCACGCCCCAGGAAGTCGGCATTAAGTAGCTCAGCCTAGGATGACGTAGCGCAGACCTGGATGGACTTCGCGAAGATGGAATTGTTGAAGGGAAGCCGGGACCCCAGGGCCCCCATCGAACGGCCCCTGGAGAGCGGAACTGCTGAAATCGAGATCCGCGCCTGGCTCTGAGGCCAGAGACAACGGAGGTGCTGCTGCGGGCGACTCAAATCAATCGATCACCGCCTGGATTCATTCGACAGGAATCTGATACGCTCCCCGAAACTCGTCCGCGGCCACGGCGACATCAACGGACGCCATCGCCATCGGCTGACCCTTCACGTTATCGGTTGTGAGCACCACATGGCTGAACACGAAGAGAGCATCCCGCAGTTGCTCAATCTGGCGCACAACGTTGCAGCCAAAAAAGTCTCTAGGCATCCCCATGATCACTTCCGAGAAAGGAGTGACGGGCCCATTCTTCGGCGCCCACAACGGATTCTAGGAGGAATCCGAAGGGCGGTTCCGCTAGCTTCGCGTACATCGTAACAGCCGTATCGACATCGAATAGAAACTCCCGCCAGACCGGCACGAGGATCGCACCCTCGGCCATGGCGGAAAATCGATCGAAGGAAGGAAAGAGCCGCATGAGGGGAGCACCTATTTTCGAGTCGTCACCGAAGGAGGGCAACCGATGAGCGCCGGTATGTCCGGCGGACCGGAACGGGCGTCAACGCCGCTACTCGCGGTCGACACGGGTGGCACTTTTACCGACCTCGTTTTGCTCGAGTCAGGAAATATTCGAACACTCAAGGTCCCGAGTACTCCACACGATCCCTCGCAGGCGGTGCTCGACGGCATCAGAGAGATTCTGGGAGAATCGGCGACATTCGACCTTCTGCACGGCTCGACCGTCGCGACTAATGCCCTGCTCGAACGTCGTGGCGTACGTGTCATGCTGGTTACCAACGAGGGCTTCGAGGACGTGATCGAGATCGGTCGCCAAGACCGTCCCCAGCTGTACGCTCTGGTCGGCCATCGCCTCCCTCCCCTCGTATCGCGCGAGGATCGCATCGGTGTCCCAGGACGCGTCGGCCCCCATGGTGAAGAGATCGCCCCTCTGGATACGGCCCGGCTCATGGGCCTGGCAGCAGAAGCGACCGAACGTGGCGCAGAGGCTGTCGCGATTTCACTGCTCCATTCGTACGCGAATCCATCGCACGAACGCGCAGTAGCGGAAGCCCTAAAAGCTGGACTTAGCGACGATTCGATTCCGATCTCGGTGTCGAGCGAGATCGTGCCGGAATTTCGAGAATACGAACGCACATCGACCACCGTTATCAACGCGTACGTCGCCCCTCTCATGGACCGATACCTGGGCCGCCTCGCTGATGAGGCGGGCGCGAGGCGTGTCACGATCATGGGGTCAAACGGCGGCGCCCTGCCGATCGATCGAGCTCGGCGCGAGCCAGTGCATACGGTGCTCTCAGGACCTGCCGGCGGCGTTGTCGGCGCTCTGTCGTGGGCGAAGCGGGCAGGCCACGACTCCATCATCTCCTTCGATATGGGCGGTACCTCGACCGACGTCTCCCTGTGTCCCGGACGGCCCCTTCGCACGCGCGAGTTTTCGATCGCGGACCAACCGGCCGCGATCCCGGTACTCGACATTCATACGGTGGGCGCAGGTGGCGGGTCGATCGCCCGTGTGGACGCGGGCGGCGCACTCCGGGTCGGACCCAGGAGTGCAGGAGCGCAGCCCGGACCGATCTGCTATGGGAACGGCGGCACCGCGGTCACCGTCACCGATGCTCACGTCTGGCTTGGCCGGCTGCCCGCTGCGGCCTTTCTAGGCGGCGATCGCACTCTGGATCGAGAAGCGGTGGAGGGACCACTGCGCGAGATCGCGGAGGCGCTCAACAAGAGCCTCGATGAGGCTGCAGAAGGAGTGCTCGCCGTCGCTGACACCGCCATGGAGCGCGCGCTTCGAGTCATATCGGTCGAGCGTGGATATGATCCGGTCGACTTCGCGGTCGTCGCATTCGGGGGCGCTGGCGGACTTCACGTAGCTGAGCTCACTGACCGAGTGGGTGCCTCCAAGGCCCTGATCCCCCCGGACCCAGGCCTCCTGTCCGCGTACGGAATGCTGGCTTCACCCGTGACGCGTGAGGTCTCTCGCACGGTGCTGCTGGACACCAACGAACCCGATCTGGACGCCCGACTCTCGACGGTACTCGACGAACTTGAGAGCGGCGCCCGTGCCGCAATGGAAAAAGAGGGGCTCGCGGCCTCCATACTCGTCTCGGAACGTTGGATCGACGCCAGGTACCAGGGGCAGAGCTTTGAACTCGGAGTACCTGAGGCCGGCTGGAGAGAGGCCTTCCACACGGCCCATGAGGAGCGATACGGATACCGACGAGACGAGGCACCTCTAGAAGCAGTCACTCTTCGCGTCACTGTGACCGGTCCCGAGCCGGAGCTCGGTCAATCACCGATCGAGCCAACCGACGGCCCTCCACCTATCTCTAGCGTCAAGGTCGTATTCGGGGGCACCGAACATGAGGCGACGAGCGTCTGGCGCACCGACCTGAGAAACGGTCACACTCTCGATGGCCCTCTCATTGTCCAAGAGTACTCCGGTACGACTTGGGTCCCACCGGAGTGGCAGCTCCAGGTCGACCGCTGGGGCACTCTTCACATGACACAGGCGACCAACACCTGACTGGTTATCTTCGAGGCTTAGTACAGCCCTGTGGGCACCTCATGCGATCCAAGCACGTATGACCTCTTCTGACGAAAAGCTGTCGCCTGCGAGCGACGACGACTTCCAGCCGCCCTACCAGGCGGCTGCCATCGCCGGGGGCATGGTGTTCGGGCTCTACGCGCTCACCCTGTCTCCAACGACCGCGTTCTGGGACACGAGCGAATACATCGCTACGGGCGAGATCATGGGCATTCCCCATCCTCCGGGGAATCCTCTCTTCGTCGTGCTTGCACGGGCCTGGTCCATTCTTCTGACTCCGCTCGGCCTCACGGCTGCGGTGAAGATCAATCTGTTCAGCGCCCTGATGAGTGCGTCCGCGCATGGGCTCTGGTTCCTGGTCGTCCACCACGTACTGCGCTTCTTCTCGGAAGACCGATTCTTCCGTCTGGCCGGTGCGTCTGCGGCAGTGCTAGTCAGCTCGACAGCCTACACCGTCTGGAATCAGTCGAACGTGAACGAGAAGGTGTATACGGTCTCGCTTCTCACCATCGCGCTCCTTTCCTGGCTGGCAGTCCGGTGGCAGGAGAACCTCGGGAAGGGGAAGGACGACAACCTTTTGATTCTCATGGCGTTCGTTCTCGCCTTGAGCGTTGGAAACCACTTGATGGCCTTTCTCGCGGCGCCCGCCATCGGCCTCTTCATTCTGTATGTGCACCCCCAGTCCTTGCTGAACTGGCGGCTCTACGTCGCAGGAATCGGGGCGGCCATGCTCGGGCTCACCATCCATCTCTTCCTGCCGATTCGTGCGGGACTGAGTCCGGTCATCAACGAAGCCGCGCCAACGTGCCCGGATATCGGATCGGCGATCGGTGCTGTGGTCACGTACGGGAAAGCCGGGTGCGTCGCGCTCGCTGAGGCGATCAGCCGCGATCAGTACTCGAAGCCACCGCTGGTGCCTCGACAGGCTGCCCTGTCGTCACAGTTCGTGAACTACCTGCAGTATTTCGACTGGCAGTGGGCCCGGTCACTGGCGGGAGACGATACGGTATTTCCACGTATCCGACTCCCATTCACGATGCTCTTCACCGGCTTCGGCGTCTGGGGGGCTATTGAGCACGCCCGGCGCGACAAGGCCAGTTTCATCTACCTCGCGACACTCTTCGGGACGCTGTCAGTCGCGCTGCTCTACTACATGAACTTCAAGTACGGCTACTCGCTACAGGCGCCGGTAGCCGACCGTGCTCTCCATGAGGTACGTGAGCGTGACTACTTCTTCATCGTCAGCTTCTCGGTGTGGGGTCTCTGGGCGGGCATGGGCATCGCGACGCTGTGGCAGGAAGCGGCTCGCGAAATAGGGAGCACCCTCAAGAAGGTCAGTCCAATTCTACTCATGGCGTGCATCCCGCTTGTGTTCAACTGGGGATGGGCCTCGCGGAACGACGACTACTCAGCGCGCGACTGGGCATATAACCTGCTGATGAGTGTTGAACCGTACTCGGTGCTCTTCACCAACGGCGACAATGACACTTTCCCGCTCTGGTATCTGCAGGAGGTGGAGGGTATCCGCCGCGATGTCACGGTGGTGGTCACGTCGTACCTGAACACTGCGTGGTACACGAAGCAGCTTCGCGACCTCACCACGCCCTGCGAGGTGGGTGTCGACCCGTCCGACGACTGGACCGTGATCCAGTGTCAGCGCCCGTACACGTTCGAGAATACAGACGCTGCCTACGTGACCGACGCCGGTCAGGCGAACGGGAAGACGTCGATCGTAGTCGCGCAGATCATGACGCCGACCAAGTCGATCATCCCGCTCGACGATCAGCAGATCGAGGAAGCGGCGGCGGCGTATTCGCGAATTGATCAGGCCGTCACCCTCCAGATCGGTCAAGTGCAAGCCCGGCTTCCCGGCGATCAGTACCTGGCTCCGTGGCAGCGATTCGCGCTCACGCTCATGGTCGAGTCCATCGACGATCGCCCGATCTACTTCGCTTCCAGCGGAAACGCAGCAATCTCCCTGGGCGTGCAGCCTTATCTGGTCAGGCAGGGCCTCGCTTTCCGTATGAACGACGGTGCGCTGACCGACAGCATGGAGGCAGCCACGGCGCTTGAGCCGTCACCGTACAGCAGCGTGACCGGCAACTGGCTGGACGAAGCAAGGACCAAGATCCTTATGGAGGAGGTCTTCGTGCACCGCGGCGGAATCCCACATGAATGGGATCATTGGCCGGATATTGCGACGCTTGGTATTCCCAACTACTACTCATGGGTCTACACGGCACTCATGCAGGGTGCCAATCAGTCCGCCAACATCGAAGCCGCAGAGCAGTACCGGATCGAGGCAGAAGCGTGGCTGCAGCTAGGAACACCGGCGGGCAGTTGATCGCTGTCCGTTGGATTGATCGAGCGATCCAGATCCACTAATCGCGTGATCGCGCTCTAGAGGTCGACCAGCACGCCAAGCCCCTCCCGCTCGGCTGCATGAAGCACTCTGGACGCGACTGCTACGTCCTGAACAGCATTTCCCACCGACTTGAAAAACGTGATCTCGTCCGGTGATGTGCGCCCCGCGACAAGACCCAGCACGACCTCCCCGATCTCGCCCGCCATTACGGATTCATCGACGTCTCCATCACGGATCGGACCCACGATGTCGCCAGCCTCGTCCATGATGGCCTCTCGTTGATCGACGATGACCCGGGCACGCTGAATCAGAGCCGTGTCCACCTCTCGCATCTCGGTGGTGAACGAACCCACTCCCGTCACATGCGTGCCTGGCTCTATGCTGGTTCCGTCGAACACCGGCACAACACTGCTCGTGGCCGCGATCACAATGTCCGCTCCCCGCACTGCCTCGTCAGGGTCAGTCACCTGAATCGCAGCAACGCCCTCGAGCTCAGCGACCAGCGTCGCGGCGCTCGACCCACTTGGCGACACGATCCTCACCTCCGATATCTCCCGCACGCATCGGACCGCCTGCAGCTGCGTGCGCGCCTGCACCCCGGCTCCGAACAACGCAACCGTCGAGGACTCCGGGCGAGAGAGCAAATCGGCCGCTAGGCCGCCGACTGCTCCGGTGCGCAGCGCGGTAAGCCAGGTCCCATCCATGACCGCTGTGGTTTGTCCTGTCACCGGATCAATCGCAAGCACAACGGCGTGAATCACCGGCAGCCCCTCCGCGGCATTTCCGGGATTCACAGACACGACCTTCGCGCCGGCAACTCCGGTATCCTTCAAGTGGGCGGGCATGAAAAGTGTGACGCCATGCTCGGACTCGAGCGGCAGTCGGACAGGGACTGTGGCGCCTCCCTCGGACAGCGTTGCGAATGCCTGGCGCATCGCCTCGATGGCCACCGGCATGTCGATAGCAGCGCGGACATCAGCACCGGACAGGATCCTGATTTGCATGAGACTCGTGTCGCTTACAGAGTAACGGAGGCGGCGCATCGCGCCGCGCACAACCTACTCCACCAGGGCCCCGATTGGACACATTGAGGCGACATCAGCCAACGGCCCTCGTCGTAGGAGCCGGAGCCTTCGGTGTAGTTTCCGCCCTCGAGCTCGCACACCGTGGATTCGCGGTCACGATTCTTGACCGAGGGCCTACGCCACATCCCGAGGCATCGTCCACGGACATCAGCAAGATGCTGCGAATGGACTACGGCTCCGACGTGTTCTATCACGAACTTGCCGAAGCAGCTCTCGACATCTGGGATGAGTGGAATAGAGCTTGGTCTCGACCTCTCTACCACGAAGAAGGCTTCCTGGTGCTGGCCCCCGGACAGATGCGAGCCGGCGGCTTCGAGTACGAGAGCCATCGTGTTCTCACGGAGCGCGGATACAAGCCACAGCGAGTGGACAGCGCTTATATGGCACGCCATCACCCGGAATGGTCTTCTGACCGATACCCTGATGGCTACATGAGTCCTCGCGGAGGCTGGGCAGAGAGCGGGGCCGTAGTCGCCGACCTCCTCGAGCAGTGTGTGGACAGCGGCGTGCAAACGATGACCGGCACGTTCGTTCGACTCCTTAGCCACGGGTCCCGCGTGAGTGGTGCTCTCGTTCGTACCGGTCACAGCGAGCAAACCATCAAGGCCGATTCGGTCGTCCTGTGCGCTGGTGCCTGGACGCCCTCTCTAGCACCATGGCTATCCGAGGTGATGAAGGCCGTCGCCCAGCCGGTGGTTCACTTCGCCGTCAATCGAACCGAGTCGTTTGGTGGCTCCGCCTTCCCGCCCTTTTCCGCCGACATCTCGGGAAGCGGCTGGTACGGCTTTCCTGTTCTCGCCGACGGCCGATTCAAGCTCGGGCACCACAGTGATGGTCTTGTAGTCGACCCATCCCAGCGCGGCACGGTCGGGCCGGGCCACATCGAGAAAGCCCGCGACTTTCTGAGAGAGTCGATTCCATCGATCGCCGAAGCTCCCGTCATCGACTCCAGAATCTGCCTATACTGCGACAGCATCGACGGTGACCTCCTGCTCGATCGAGATCCGGAAAGAGAGGGACTGGTCGTGGCCGCCGGTGGTAGCGGCCACGGTTTCAAATTCACACCGATGATCGGGAAGATCGTCGCGGATGCGGTCGAGGGTCGCGCCAATCGATGGCAGCCGCGATTTTGTTGGCGTACAGGCGGTAGCGCCGCGGCGGAAGAAGCTCGCCACAGACAACCTAAGGACCAGAAAGGCTGATGAAAATCGTTTCCACTCCCGACGGCCCCACGCCGGCCGGGCACTACAGTCAGGCCGTTGTTTACGGAGGGGTCGTCTACGTCGCCGGAATGTTCGGCAAGGACCCGGCCACCCCAGACACCCCCCTGGGTGGTGCAGGCGAGCAGACCCGCACTGCCCTCCGTAACGTGTCGACGGTACTCGAGGCAGCTGGCTCAAGCCTCACATCTATCATCCGGATGACGGTGTACGTCTCGGACATCGACTATTGGGGTGAGGTCAACGAGGCATATGCAGAGGTCATGGGCGATCACAAACCCGCTCGAGCGATCGTAGCGGTGAAGAACTTCCCTGACCCATACATAGTTGAGATTGTCGCGACGGCAGCGCTCGGCGGATAAATCTCGCGACGGCGGTACTTGCCTTCGTTAAATCGCAAGACACGAGGCCGTCATGTTGTCGAGGAAGAGCCTGTCGCGTGAGGAGAGCGACTTCATGCCGTAAACATCGACGACATCGAGGACCCGGCCGACCTCGTCCGCGTTCAGGGGATGCAATACGCCGGTGTTGATGTCGCCCCAGCTCCCTCGGTCTTCCTGATTTCGCACACCAGTCGGCGAATGGTGCGGGTTCGGCACTTCAGCGCATCGGTGCGCCTCGATTCGACGTTTCCGCCAACTCCCGTGCCACAACTAGGCACCGCCGCCGCTCGTCACCAGAACGGCTATAGCAGATACGAGATAGTTCATCATCAGAAAAAGCTTCGACATCGTCCAACGTAGAGGGGGGGGCCTGACCACGCCTTCCACATCTCTTACGACGAATAGTGAGACGGAAACGTTACAGGTTCGGACCCCTGCCCGACTCGTGCACTGAGCACGAGTCTCAACCTGCCCGATGCCCCCTTGTTTTCAAGGGCTCTTGACCGACAGAAGACATCAAAGTCACTCGACCAGGACCGGCCGGAGCGGGGCGCAACATAGGTCCTGACAGCGAACCCTCCTCGCGGACCTCGAGCACATAGTCGAACAGCTCTGGCCGGGCCTCGACCACGTCACCGCGGCTGAACAGGACGATTCGCGGCACCTCCTGAAGCAGGTCCTTGGTAAGGAGCAGCGTCCGCAGGCGAGCCTCCTGATCCAGACGATCGAAGGGCTGCTCAATCGGAATGGAGGCCACGATCCGTCCTCGCGCCGCGACCAGTGAAGCAGCAGCGAGACGGATGGCGACTCGACCCGCAGCGAGGTCCTCTTCAGACAGTGGCGTCAGCACTCCGACACTCCCCTGCAGATGAACGGTGTCGTCATCCCAGGTCATCGCCAGAATGCGCGCACCGGAGATCCGCGACACGAATCTCGAAGCACGGTCCAGTAGCATATCTGTGGCGCGTGCACGGCGCGCAAACCGTACCCTGAGGAGGGCAGAGACCACATCTCCGGCAGCGCCTTCCGGTAACGATATCGGCCGGTCCGTGCGCGAACCCTCCAGCTCCCGCAGTCGAGCTCGCAGGAGCTCAACACGTTCCGACCCTGCTTCGAGCGCCGCATGAAGGGTGAGTGACCGACGCTCAAGCTCCTGGAGGTGAACCGGCTTGGGCTCGAGCTGCTCCCAGCGACTCTTCCACCAGCTTCCGTCCTGTACGACAGACTCCCATTCGTCGCGTAGCTCATCAAGCACCTCATCGTAGTGTGACTCGAGGACACGGCCACACATCGGGCAGGGAGCCTCACTTCCCATCGATTCCATTCGACGAATTCTCGCCCGCAATTCTCGGGCGCGATCCCGATATGCGAACAACGTCGTCTCTGCGTCCTGCCGCTCTCGATGCCAGTCCATGGTGGCGACCTCGAGGTCGCCATCGCTCTCAGTTACGTCTGCCCGGGTGGACATCAGTTCCTGTCCAGCATTTCTGAACTCCGCAGCGACTACATCGGGATCGATCCGTACGGCACCGCGTGCGGGCCGGGCGGCGATGGTCGGGTCGGGTGTCGGTTCCGGCGCATGAGCGCCTAGTGCCTCGAGCGCCGCGTCGATCAGCCCGAGCCCTCGACTCTCGGCCACGGCATCAATTGCCCGACGAAGCGCGCCATCGAGCGTCTCCGCTTCGACGCCAGACCACCATCTCCGGATCGCTCCGTCAGGTCCTGTCCTCCCGGCCTTCAGGTACAGGTCTGTTACGGCACGACGAGAGCGCCCCCCGCCCCCGAGAATCGCAGTCAGTCCTAGGGGAATCGACGTGCTCAAGCGACCAGCCCCAGGAAGCGTTCCGTCCAGGGCGTCTATCTGGCCGTGTGCGGTCTCTTCGTGTCCCTCGCTCAAGTCGGGGATCACCTGAGCCACGAGCCGAGCAGCCTCGGCATTGTCCGTGCCGTCCCGCGTCAGTTCGGCGAGGACCACGTCCCGAACCAGGGCTGGGGCATCGACAGGCCGCCAAGCCTCCGAAGGCACGTTGATATCCTTGCCCGCCTCGATCGCCAGATGAAGAGCCTCACCGCGAAAGGCCCGAAGAGGCTCCCCCTGGAGAGCGAGCAAGTCGGATGGGGCTGCGCCCTGCAGTCTAATCCGGACGATCTTGTTCGCGATCCCACCGGGGACTTCGGTGAGTACCTCGTGCACCTTTCGCCGAACGCGATCGGGGTCAGCGGTCACGATCTTAACCGGCGCTAGGGCTACGACGGGGCGTCCGGGAATCGCGTGGAAACTCACCTTGCCGGTCGCGAGATCTACGGTGAGGAAGCCCTTCTCGTCGGCCGCCTCGTCCCACGGATCGAGCGCGACTCGTTCGAGAGACCCCGGATATCTCACCCGATCGCTGAGCTTGGTGTGTCGATGCTCTCCACCCAGTGCGACGTAGTCCCACTCGGCGGGATCAACCAGAACCCCGCCATCGGAGCCTCGACCCGCCTCTGCGTGCATGATCAGAACATTCCACTTCATTCTCGGATCGGGATCCGGGATCGCCGGCTGATGACGCCGAACAGCGCGGTACGGAACCAGGCAGGCGTGCAGGCCGAGACGTTCGATTGATACCGATCGAGTCAGGCCGGTCGCCGCCTCGACATTCTGGAACGTATCGAGGACCGCGAGCGCCCCTGGCTCACCACCCCGCCGCGACGTGTCCCGCGGCCCGGCCACCATGAACACCGTCGTCTCGGGTAGAGAGACACGCAGCGTTTCCAGCCCCCGAGCCAAGGCGACCACCGCGCTGGCAGGTGGGTCCGGTCGATCGAACACATCGCCAGCCACCACGACGGCCCCTGGCTTGAGTCGCACAACTTCTTGCACGGCCCGCTCGAACGCTGCGGCTACGTCTCGTTCCCGCATGTCCGCGCCACGCTCGACCCTTCCGTGTGCCCGGAAGCCAAGGTGGAGGTCGGACAGATGCGCGATGATCATCCGATGGGCCCTCCAGCTGATAGTCTCCGAAATTCGTCGAAAGCTTCCGGCCATTCGCCGTCATCGCCTCGGCATAACAGGACAACCTCGGTTTCGTCACGCCCGGCATCAGATCGCTCATACTGTACGTGGTCCCATCCATCGGGTATTTCGGGCGCTCCTGGCTCTGGGCGGCGAGGGCCCCAGACCAAGAGCCCACCCGGGTTCAATCCTGTCTTCAGGCGAGTCACGCTCGCCTTCGAGAGAGCCCCCACCCCGCCGATGGGCGCCAGTGCGGCACGATCGAACACTACGATGTCAAACTCGG
This sequence comes from Longimicrobiales bacterium, assembly GCA_028823235.1. Classification (NCBI taxonomy): domain Bacteria; kingdom Pseudomonadati; phylum Gemmatimonadota; class Longimicrobiia; order Longimicrobiales; species Longimicrobiales bacterium. Next base: position 43,002 of record JAPKBW010000010.1, read on the forward strand.
GCTCTAGCGATTCGATCAGATCATCGAGATTGCCCGCGTAGACCGAGAGCCGGTCGCCCCGCTCGATGGCCAGCCCGGTGCCGAAGTGATCTCGCCCCAACTCGACGACCGCTCCGGTGCGCTCTAGGGCATCCACACTGGCGAGCGGGTGCTCGCTTACAATCGCCTGGGGCGCGGACGAGGCACCTCCTCCGATGAAGACGATACGGATCGAAACATCGAGATCAGGTAGTAACTGGCGTGTAACAACAACATCCCAGGGTAGCCGGCGCGTTGGCTCGAAAGGCATGACGCGCCTGATGTGCATGTCCTCCCGAAGCTCCAGCGCCGCGAGGTCATCAGCGGGTCGGCGGCGGACGATAACGGACACACTCCCCGAGCGAGCCGGCCGCCGGGCGAGCTCCTCGACGTCAGTTCTCGAAGCGAGCACAGTCCCAAAGATCATGCCACCGAGAGAGAGCATGACGAGGCACGCTACGAGCAGGTATGCCGGCACCGGCGCACGCGGGAGGAGGAATCCCGTAAGGACAAAGCCAAAGGCGGCGCCCACTGCAGCCGCTGAGCCGGGGCCCGTCAGACGTCGACCCAGATCGGTCCTCGCCGCAACCGCCAGTCCGCCAAGCACATTCCCGGCCGAGTAGAGCGGGAGTGCAGCGAGTACCGCAAGTCCGGCGCCCCGCACCCACCGGGCCTCACCCAGCACCTCGATGCCCCACAGTGTCCCAAAGACCGCGGCGGCGAGATACGCGAGCATGCAAAGCAGCCACCGGCGCCGCAGGCGCTCGACCAGGTCATGATCGCCTCGCGGGGCGCTCCACATGCCACCGGCGAACGCAGTAGCCTCGACCGCAAGAATCGTGGTGAGCGAGCGCACCAGCCCCACGCCATCGTACAAAAGAATTGCCATTGCTACCTCAGCGGCAACCGCCGCAGAGGCCCCCACAAGCAGAGCGGGCAGAAAACCACACCGTGGAGGACGGACCTCCGCCCCGGCCCCCACTCCTAGTCCCCACTTATCGAAAAACGCCCACGATGAAAGACCAGAGCAGGCCGGTCCGAAACTGTGGCGTGCGTCACTCGCCCAAGGATGATCGAATGATCACCCCCACTGAGGATCTCCTGGATCGAGCACTCGAGGGCCGCGACCGCGTGTTCAAGCAGCGGCGCACCGGACGGCCCCTCCGACCATTCGACGGAGTCAAATCGGCCATCTGAAGGGTCGCTCGCAAACTTCGAAGCGATCACAGACTGATCCCCTGCAAGCACATTCACCGCAAAGTGCGAACCACTGACCAATCGGTCGTGACAGCTCGACGTGTGCCCAATGCAGATCAGTACCAGTGGTGGGTCGAGCGACACCGAGGTGAACGAATTGATCGTGAGACCAAATGGCAAGCCTCCGTCCTCCCGCGCCGCAACGATCGTGACGCCGGTCGGATAAGAACCCATGACCTCGCGAAGCGAGGCTTTTCCTTCGTGAGGACCGTCCATTATCAGCTTGCTCACCGGGGGGGCAACGCTAGGTTGTGAACCTCAGGATCCAACTGCGGATCCGGGTGCGTACCGACCCCAAGGGCTTGATGCGAAAGCACTTACTCATGCTCACGGTGATGTTAACCGTGGGTACCGGCTGCGACAATGTAGAGTGGGGCGGCATCGACGTTGAGTTGAAGCCTCCCCCGGAATCTGCGCGTCCAGTCAGCGTCGAAGCTGGGCAAAACGACCCGCCTGGCCCGAAGAACTATTCGGGGCCCCTGCTCTTGGCTGGCATTCGGAACGGAGAACGGGCTGACTTCGTCGTGGTGGGGGAGGTTCATCCTGACGTGCTCAGAGAGTTCCCCGACGCTCGCTTTCCAGAGGACCAAGGTCGACTTGCCGCGTTGACCGCACCGGGAACCGAGTGGGTCCTGTTTTCTGATGGAGTTCGGGTGGGTCGGATGGTGACAGAGGCCTCGGGCCCAGCCCAGGGATTCTGTGGCTCACGTACGGAGGTTTCGGGCGTGGTCGAACTGGTGCCGAGTGCGGCAGGTGCCGAGCGCCTTCTCGCCATGCCGGCATCGGATGTGAGCCCTCGTCCCTACGAGCCCTATCGCGCGATCAGACACCAGTACGACCAGCGAGTCGCCACTCTCACGATCGCGGGCGATGCGCTGCGCGACTACTCAGCAGTCTATCCACCGCTGGGCATGCTCGACGCCCGCGACCACATCCAGGCTTATCAGCTAAGACACGCGCCAGGTGAGGCGGTCGCGGCAACTTTCATGCACGAGGACGAGCTGGCAATCGCACCGCCAGGCCCTCGCGCGTACGCACTGTTCGTGATCGGAGAACAGGACGGTGCGGAGTACGACATGGCGTACTCCTGGTATCGCGAAGTGGACGCCGAGGGTAAGGGCGCACCGCGTTACTTCGATCATCTGGACTGGGATAACGACGGGACTGACGAGATCCTGCTGGATGTCCTCGGAGCCAACCGGCGTTGGTTCGCAGCTCTTGGACGGCGGGATGGGACCTGGGCTCGAACGTTCCAGGATTCTTGTGGATCGAGCTCAGCCGCAGGAGGCTGACCAAGAGCCGCCGCAAAGCACGACTAGCGGACTGCGTTCTCTTCCGCTTCCGCCCTCAGGGTCTGATAGCTCACGTATCGGGACTCGGCGATATGACTCTGCTCGACTCCGTCACGGACTGCGCAGTCCGGTTCATTCAGGTGGGCACAGCCACGAAAGCGGCAGCCGTCTCTCGCTTCCGCGAACTCGGGGAAGCAGGCTTCGACCTCATCCGGTGGAACGGCCCATAGCCCGACATCTCCAAAGCCCGGTGTGTCGGCCACGAGTCCGCCGCATGCTAACTCGATCAAGCGAGACCCGACCGTGGTATGTCGGCCAGTTCCGGTCTTCTTCGATAATGCACCGGTCTTCAGATCCAGCGCTGGATCAATGGCATTGAGCAGCGACGACTTTCCTACGCCGGACGGTCCGATGAAGGCAGACGAACCGGCGCACATCGCCTCATGAAGCTCTGCGAGGCCGCCCTCCGACTTGGCACTCGTTACCAAGACGTCGTAGCCGACGGACTCGTATAGCGGCCGAAGCCGCCGCTCAACTTCTTCCGCGTCGGGAAGGTCGGACTTGTTCAGAACGAGCGTTGGCTGCATCCCGCTCGATTCAACCAGAACGAGCAGTCGATCGATCAGCTGCGTCGTTGCAACGGGCCCGCGGAGAGCAACGATGACGAAGACGCGATCGAGATTCGCAACCAGTATCTTCGCTTCACGTCCCCCACGACCACGGCGCACCAGCTCGGACTGCCTGGGTTCAACCGACTCGATCGTCCAGGTGTCATCCGATGGAGAGATCTCTACGCGGTCACCGATCACAACCCGCCCCCCCGTGCGGACCTCCCTCTTGAGTCGTCCACGCAGCGACGCCTCGACGTGCGGACCGTCTGCCGTCGCTACAACGTACACACCCCCACCCGTCCGGTGAATCGTACCGGACACCCGCCGCGGCTCAGTCACGCTCTAGCCTTCTCGCCTGGTATCGTGGACGCACGAGCCCCCTGCCGGGACTGCAGTCCAGACAGGGGGCTCATCGATCGACTTTCGATCATATACCAGCTATCGGGACCAGGTCCCGGTGACTATCACGCCGCGAACGACTCCAGCGCGGTGCCTTTTTCGCCTTCACGGAGACGGCGAAGTGCACGGTCACGCAACTGGCGGATCCGCTCACGCGTCACCCCCAGCATGTTGCCGATCTCTTCCAGCGTATGCTCACGCTCGCCCTCGAGGCCGAAATACAACCTCAAGACCTTCGCATCACGCGCTTCAAGCGTCGAAAGCGCAGCCGTGATCATCTCTGTGAGGAGACGGCTCTCGACTTCCACCTCGGGCTCGGCGGCTTCCTCTGTAATGAAGCGCTCGACGAGTTGTGAATCTTCAGAGTCTCCGATCGGTGCGTCGAGACGAATCTCGGCGGCGTTCAGCGTCTGAAGGGACTCGACCAGCTCAGGAGTCAGATGTGTTGCCTCAGCCAACTCCTCCGTCGTCGGCTCACGCCCCTTCTCCTGCTTGAGACGCTCTTTCTCACGAAAAATCCGAGCCAAGTCGCTAGCGCGATTCAACGGCACCCGCACTGCCCGGCCGTGATTGGCCAAAGATGCGAGGATCGCCTGACGGATCCACCAGACCGCATAACTGATGAACTTTACGCCCTGCTCGGGATCGAACTTCCGGGCAGCGGTTACGAGGCCGACGTTCCCTTCCTGGATCAAGTCCGTGAGGGAGACGCCTCGGTTCTGATATTTTTTTGCGACGCTAATGACGAAGCGCAGGTTTGCTCGCGCGAGCTCCTGGATCGCCTCCTGATCGCCCAACTGGGCAAGAGCACCGAGTTCTTTCTCACGCTCAGGCGTGATAAGCTCGTGGCGGCTCACATCTCGGAGGTACTGATCGAGGGCGCTCTGCTCTTCGACACTGGCATCAAAGCCGGAAAGGACATTGCCCTTTCCCCGACGCTTCTGACGCTTCGTAGTCGGGGCAGCAGCCATCGCTATTTGTTCTCCATGGGGGTGCTCTCTCGTTCGCCGGCCATCCGACAGTCCAAAGAGGCACTTGGTATCAGGAATAAATGACCCATCCTAAGCCGTCTATCGTTGGGGCTCAGGACAAAGATGTCAAGTCGATTCACTAAAACGACCCTGCCAACTTTACCGAACCGACCGTCGCAGGACCGCGAATCTGAGCCCTTACAGGCCTCGATTCTGCACCACGGTACAACAGTTCCAACACCGCTACAGGTTAGTAACCTTCATATGGGGGCCAGTTCCTCATCGCGCCACCCCCGAGCGTCAAAAAGTCCCGTATTTGCTAGAGAACCTCTATCCTTTTTATCTTGCACCCTGTCCGGTACCAAGGCCTCGTGCCTACGGCCCCCCCGACTTGCCTCACTCCCTCCTTGTCACCGATTCTTCGGACATCAGACGAATCCGGCAGCGGAACGAAGACTCATTCGCTTGGCGCCGTAACAAGTGGTAGCCGTCGTCGCTGACGGGGTGAGCGGACACCCAGATGAAGACGTAGCGAGTCGCATCGCAGCAGATGTCACACTCGAGTTACTGCGGACGACAGTGAGGGCGGCGGTAGGGATCTCGTATCGCGGGTCCAGTCCGCCATGGAGCACGCTGTCATAGCAGCGCACGAGAGTATCCGGGCTCACGCTAAAGTCGAGCCTGACCTGGCCCGCATGGGCGCGACGCTGACCGCGATGGTCGCCAACGGGGAGGCGGGAGCCTTCGTCGCGGTCCACGTTGGCGACTCACCCGCCTATCTATTCCGGATCGGAGTGTTGGCTCAGATCACACGTGACGACACCTGGGTCCAACAGAAGATCGAGAACAAGTGATGGGCCCGGACCAGGCACGGCGAAACCCCTACGCCCACCTGCTGACACCGTGCCTGGGGCTCGAGGAGCCCCCCATCCGCAGGTGCCTTCTGGCCAGTCCGCTCCTGACGATACCTACCTGCTTTGCACAGACGGCCTAGTCGGGATGCTGCAGGATCAGGGATTAGCAACGATCCACTCGGAAACCTTCCGGTCGCCGGGGAAGGCAGAGGAACAATGCACCAAAGCGCTGAACGCCATGCTTGAAGCTGCGAGCGAAGCGGGCGGGCGAGACAACATCTCGGCAGCAATGATTCGGTTCGGCTAGCCGTCAGTCAGGGCGTCGAGACCGGGCGCGTGATGCGCTCTAGTACCTGTTCCGCTGCCACCTCGCGGCGCTCGAATGTAAAGACCCTCAGGACACGCGCCGTTGCATAGAGTTCTCGAGCGACCTTGGGCAAGTCGAGCATTCCCTCGACCCCATCCATATCGAGTCGCTTGATCTCACCGCCACGCTGTTCGACCAGTAGATCCAGCTGGAACATGGCCGGCTTCACGGGAAAGTCGATCATGACCTCCCCGGGCTCCAAGCCGAGATCACTGGCGAGATCGTCCTCGACCGCCCGTTTCCACGGTGAGTCGCCAACCGCCCAGTCTTCGACCTGGCGCCCTGCGAGGTCAGCCGCGGTCAGTTCGAGAGCCCGCTTCGGGAGCTTCCGGTGTCGAAGGGCTGGAAGCCACCGGGTGGCGATCCGCTCCGCGACCTCGCTGTCAGCGTCGAGGACGCGGCGCCCGATCTCATAAAGGAGCTCCTCATCGGTGGGCCCAATGAGTTCTTCGGAGTCGATGAGCCCACCCCGGACAGCCTCTTCGACGATCCGTTTGTAGAGAGCCGTTGCTGCACGCACAGCGTGATGCCAATACACATTCCGGAACATCTGATACTTAGCAAACAGAAGGCTCTCGAGTGAGGCTATCGCCTTCTCGTGCACCCCAACCTCATAGCGCCCCGTGACCGGGTCCTGAAGTAGCTGAAGCCCCTGAAGGAGGCGGGACACGTCCACCTCCCCGTAAGGAACGCCACAGAACCGGGCGTCCCGACGCAGGTACTCCATCTTGTCCAGATCGAGGCTGCCGCTGACGAGTCCGCGAAGCGGGATGTCACTCTCGCCTCGAATCAACTCCGCAATCCGATCAGGTGCGGTGAGGCCCAAGGGAGCCATGGCATCACGGAGGGATGGCGAGGCAAAGAACCTGCGAGACACTTCCTCGTGATGTACGGGCAGATGTTCGGTCGCCAGCTCTTCCAGAGCATGCGAATAGGCGTAGTGCCCGATGTCATGCAGAAGGGCGGCGTAGGGTACCAGCTCCTCGCCGTCCCAGGCCTCCGGCGCCACTCCGCCGCGCTCCCGCAGATGCCGCAACGCGGTCTTTGTCAGGTGATAGACACCGAGTGCGTGGTCAAACCGGGTGTGCGTCGCCCCGGGGTAGACCAGGTGCGCGAGCCCAAGTTGTCGGATGTATCGAAGTCTCTGGAACTCGGCAGTATCGACGATACGAACTGCCGTCGGATCGAGTCTGATCGTATCCCAGAGGGGATCCCGGAGGAGTTTGTCGCCGCCTGTCATCTTCATGCCTCGAAGTCTACGCTCTTCAACGGGCAACTCGAATGCCCTAAACGGCCGCTTGGCGACCGAAAACCACCCTCCCTATCTTCCCGAAGAAACAGCGAAAGCGCCAGCCCTGATTTCGTGCAAGCCAACCCCACACTTCGAGAGCTCATCCGAGCCCGGGTCGAGAACCGACCCGGTATCTATCGGATGATCGGGCCCGACGAGGAATTGCTCTACGTGGGGAAATCCGTGCGAGTCCGTACCGGGTGCTGTCGTATTTTCGGGCGAACAAAGGGGAAAAGGCTTGGGAGCTGATTCGGGGAACGCAGCGGATCGAGTGGGAGTACAGCGATCAGCCCAGATCTGAGACGTCGTACTTCAACAGCACGATGCCAGAGTCGAATACCTCGGAACTGTGCAAGGTGAGAGTCGCGAGGCCGTCGAGCCCGGGCAAAAGAGGGGTCCCGCTCCCAAGCAGAGCCGGGATCACGGCAACCTCGACACGATCGACGAGTCCGGCCTCCAGCATGCTCCGAAAGAGGACACCGCCCCCGAACAGCCAGATGTCCTTCCCATCTTCGGCCTTCATTGCGGCCACCCTGCCGGGGACATCGTCTGAGACCACAGTGATGCGAGGGTCCGCGTCCGCCGGCATTGTCGTGGAAGCGACGCAGACCTTCATACCCTCAAGCACACCGGCACCCTCAGGCGTTCGTGCGATCTCCCAGGTGCCCCGACCCATCAGCAGCGTGTCGAGGGTCGACAGATACGCGGCGAAATCAATCGCGGACTCCGCGATGATCCAGTCGTACCCACCGTCTTTCGTCGCGATAAACCCATCGACGCTCGCCGCAACGGAGTACCTGAGTCGTCGAGTCATCTCAGGATATCCGCAGGACGCCTACCCCGGCAGAAGGTTCATTCGGACGGCGGTCACTTCTTCGATCTTGTTGCGGCTATAGAAGACTGGGAAGAAGTCATCGTTCGCCCAGTACTCGAAGAGATTCCGGTAGAAGCGAGAACGCGTGTCACCACTCTGCCCCGGGGTGTTCATTCCGACCGCGCGATCCCAGTCGCCCGTGTCGATGATGATCCGGAACGACGCGCCGGATGTCTGATTGCTACCATTTCCGGTCTGGTTCACGGTCGAACCATAGCCGCCGCGCGGGAGAGGGCCGGCCTCGAGCACAGCACGGGTACTCGCGTCGACCGCGGTTCCAAGCGGGTGTCGCAGCGTCGCAGAGTGATAGGCGGCCTGGCCGTATTGCCACGCCGACATATCGGCGCCAAGGCGCCCCTCAAGCGTCGCCATCGCGGTGGTAAGCGCACCCGAGAGAAGATCATTTCGCGCGAGCATGGGTTCACGTCCCAGAGTCCCGGGTGGGACCATGATCGTCTCGATAACCTTCCTCAGAGACAGGTTCCCACCCAGTCCCGAAGGCATCAGCGCATCTCGCGTCCGCTGCCGCAGCTCGGCCTCCCACGCGGAGTAAATTGTCGCCTCAATGGAGTGCTTATCCATGACGTAGTCCCAATCCAGAAGCATCTGCCTCGCCCGTTCAGGCTGCCCCATCATGGCCAGGTCATCGAGCATTGGAACCAGTTGACGAGCCGGAATGGAGAGTTCGTCTGTCTGGAGGCGCATCATATCTGCCATGGAGAACCGAGTGCCGCTATCTAGGACCTCGACGATCCGCAGCCACCGGTAGGGGTCTGACCAGCTGAAGCCAACCGCATTCATGTGTTCGTAGTCACGCGGAATCAGGTCGTTATTCGCTGTGGCGAAGTAGCCATCCTCGGGATTCACGACGTGTGGCTTGGAGATGATCGGGAGGTACCCGTCCCATTCATAGCGGCCATCACCGGGGACCGGCACCAGCCCGCTCCAGTTCCGCCGGACGGGAGCAATTCCGACCGCCTGCCAGCCGATGGTGCCGTCGCGGTCGGCCCAGATCATGTTTTCGCCCGGAATGTTGGAGTAGTTACAGGCCGCCCTGAACTCCTCCCAGTTTTTGGCCTGATCCATTCGCAGCGATGCGAGGTACGGCGCTCCGCCAACCTCCATCCAGCCGGCACGGACGGCATAGGCAAGGTTCCGGCCCCCGTCCTCAAAAACGACTGGCCCGTGGCGCGTGTACTTGAGCTCAGCAGTATGTGCGGACTGACCCCTGACCGGAATCTCCTCGGTGATCACGGTCATCTCCTCCCATTCTCCCCGATACCGGTACTGGTTCGGGTTCGACGGGTTGGTCTCGTAGACGTAGAGATCCTCTGCATCGGTCGAGAAAACAGTCAGCCCCCAGGCACCGTACTCGTTGTGCCCAATCGACACCCCCGGAAGGCTCGGCTCACCGCCGCCGATGACGTTCCAGCCGGGACCGACGAGGTGGACCCAATAACGCAGAGACGGGGCGCCCTGCGCACGATGTGGGTCGTTCGCCATGATCGGGTAGCCACTCTCCGAACGGCTCCCGTCGACAACCCAGTTATTCGAGCCGATGTCCTGCTTCACATCGTATGCGACGACCCGAGCGGCCTCTTCCACGGCTCGTTCGAGCATGGCGAACTCGTCACTGCCCGCGCCGCGACCGTCGACGATGTCTTCGGGCGTGAACTGAATCCCTCTGCGGAATGCGTTGTAGAGTTCGAGAATGTCTTCCGACAGCGCGCTTCCGTTAATCGCTGCGTCGAGGTCCAGAAGTGGATCCCCCGGCCCAAAACTAGAAACAGCTTTCACCGTCTCAGCGCCGACAGCAGCAACACGTCGCCCAGTGGCCAGCTCCGCTCCGATGTTGCCGAGAAGACCCTGGTGACGGGAAACGACTACGTCCGGAGTCCAGCGGCCCGGCGTGATCCCGAGTAGATCAAACTCGATGGTCAGGAGGTCCGGATCGCTTTCGGTCTGGGCGATGTAGGCGTTGATCCCGTCCGTATACGCATTGATGATGAGCGAACCGCGGTCGTGGTAGTGGTTCAGCTCCTGCTCAAGGTCCCGTCGGAATTTGAACAGGCGCGTGCCGATGTCTCTCTTCAGCTCTCGCTCGCCGAGGATCTCCGAAACGGTCCCGGTAGCCTGCCTACGCCACATCTCAAGCTGGAACAGCCGGTCGCGTGCGGCATTCCACCCCTGAGCGAAAAATAGATCGTGCTCGGTCTCGGCATAGATATGGCTGACGCCCCACTGGTCGACCAGGATCTCGACGGGTTGCTCCAGTCCCGGGATATCGAGCGTCGTCGATTCCTGACTCTGCAGCGGCCCCGCGGCCCACATAGCGGCAAGCACGACGACACAAACAACCCTTACGCCCGTCAATCCGTTCGACCACTGAGACATCACGCGCATGACCTTTCCTCAATAGAGTTTCGCGGCGTTCAGCGTACGGTTTGCGGCGGCCCCTCACAAGCGATTCCCTGCTCTCGCTCTTGGTCACTCGACAGCTCGACGACCCGCCTCTGAATGGGCTGGCCGCGGCTGAGGCCATTCTGGTTCGGAGCAACCGCAACTGGCATACCCACAGGATGGGCATTGAAGGCGGTGAAGACCTCCCCCAGACACTCGAGACTGGAATGGTACTGGCTTACGAGCCGGGATTCTGGGTCGGTGCCGACGCCTACTACCTCGAAGACATGGTGCTCATCACGGACAGCGGCCATCGCGTCCTGAGCGCCAACCTTCAGTACTGGGCCTCGGACATCGAGGAAATGATGGCCCGCTGAGTACAGCGCCCAGCTCGGGTCACCCGTCTGGAGCGTGAACATACCGGTTGCACGACGCTGTCTTAGGAGTCCTTCGACCTCGCGGGCCGCCCCGACGTACATCGATACGCCCCCTACAACCGCCTCATGCGCGCGACAGCAGCCCCACTCCACCTGGACCGAGTTCCCGCTCTATCGAGTACCGTCCCGTCAGAGCGTTTTGTATCGCCAGGAAATGGGCGTCCATGTGAGCTACGCCTGGTAGACCGTCCTGCCCCCGACTACGGTACGCACGATCTGAATCTCCTTGATCCGATCCGGATCCACGTCGTAGGGGCTCTCGGCGAGCAAAACGAAGTCACCCAGCTTCCCGGCAGTGATTGACCCCTTCAGTGACTCCTCGTGTGACGCGTACGCCCCGTGCATGGTACAGATTTTCAACGCCTGATCGAGTGACACGCGCTGGCTCGGACCCCAGACACGCCCGGCGAAGTCCTTCCGGGTCACCATCGATTGAAGTGCCATGAGCGGCTCATAGGGGCCCGGACTATGGTCCGACGCCGGAGCGACCATAATGCCATAGTCGAGGAAGGACTTGTGGGCGAACATCCACTCCATCTTCTCCTCGCCGTATTCGATCCACTTCTCGCCATGATAGTGCGCGTAGGTGTAGAACGGGGCCGGGATATAGGCACCGTCTGCGATCCGCTGCAGCAACTGCGGGTTCACCAGCGAACAGTGCTCAAGGCGATGGCGGGTGTCGACTCGTGGGAATTCACTCGCCATACGCTCGTAGGCGTTCAGGACCATGTCGATCGTGACATCACCGTTCGCATGGATCGCGACCTGCCAACCTGCACGGTGCGCGACCTCGACGGCCTCCTGAATCTCGTCTTGAGTCATCGTAAGGATGCCGAGATCGTCCGGCCGCCCTGCATACGGAGTGCTCATCGCCATCGTGCGCTCCGAGGCGGAGCCGTCAGCCGCGTACTTGACCGGCCCGATCCGGAGCCATTCGTCTCCAAACCCGGTTCGCACGCCGGACGGCCGTAACTGATCGAACAGCCCGCGGCCGGCGAAGAGGTTCATGCGAAGGCTCAGATCTCCCGCTCCCCTCGCGTCCTGGTAGGCCGTCAGATCATCCGACCCAGTACTAGCCTGATGCACGGAGGTGAGACCCGATTCGTTCATCTTGGCACATATCGCGGCAACCCCGGCTGCTCGCTCCTCAGGGGTCGCACTGCGTGGGATGGTAAAAGCCCCGCGCGCACTCTCCGCCACCTTACCCGTCAGTTCTCCGCCTTCCCGATAGAAATGTCCGCCGAAAGGATCGGGCGTGTTCACCGTCACGGTCGCGGTTTCGAAGGCGCGGGAGTTGTACACACCCGTGTGACCTCCGCGATGCCCGACCATGATCGGATGATCGGTGCTGACGGCATCGAGGTCGAGTCGATTGAGCGGCCGCCCTTCTTCCTGCTTCGTATCGTCGTACATGAAGCCGACGATCCACTCACCCGGGGGGGTCACGGCCGCACGATCTCTCAGAGCAGCTTGAATGCGAACGACGCTGCCCAGATTTGTGTTGACGTTCTTGAGCTCATTCAGGCCCGCACCGGACGGGTGCGAGTGGGCATCAATGAAGCCTGGCAAAACCGTGGCACCCGCAGCGTCGATGACCTGAGTGCTGGCCGACGCCATGTTCCGGATGTCAGCACTGGACCCAACGGCCACGAAGCGATCGCCCTTGATCGCGAAGGCTTCGGCCTGCGGAGTGGAGTCGTCCTGGGTGAGCACGTTCGCGTTGACCACGATCAGGTCCGGAGTGTTGCTCCCGCTGGACGACCCCGCCACGCATCCGGTTGTGAGCCCCGCCGCAGTTGCGGCGGCACCGAGTCCAAGAAATTGCCTGCGATCAAAGTCCGTCATGGCAGTCCTCTCTAGCTGCGGGTCCCAAAAACAGGACCAATGGTTTCCTGAACTGACTCGAATTCCGCTACCGCATCAGCATCTACCTTCGTCACGAGACTGACGAGCACGCACGCCAAGAGCCCCGCGATGAATCCCGGAATCATCTCGTACAGATCGTAGTAGTCCGCCTTGAACACACGAACCCAGATCACCGTGGTCGCGAATCCGGCGATCATGCCCGCGACCGCGCCCTCTTTCGTGGTACGCTTCCAGAAGAGAGAACACAGCACCACCGGGGTGAAGGCACAGGCGATACCCGACCATGCGAAGAGCACGAAGTCGAAGATGACCCGGACCTCGAGCAGGGCGACGACGAGTCCGACGAGCCCGATTACGACAGTCACACCTTTGCCCAGCAACGAGAGCGTACGCTCGCTCCCCTGAAAGCCCAGAGCTTTCTGCATCACGTCCCGGACGACCGCCGATGACGCCAAGATCAGCAGAGAGTCCACCGTCGACATGATGGCCGCCAGCACCACGACCAGAAACACGCCCGTGAAGAAGTCCGGAAAGAACGCTGCGCTCATTTCTGGCAGGATCGTCTCCGGATCCGCGAGCCCCGGGAACAAGGTGCGACCCGCCATCCCGCCGAAGACGGCACCGACATCGAATCCTATCACGCACAGTACTGCCCAAAATCCGCCGTCCACGATCTGCTTCTGGTCTCGTGCCGCCATGAATCGCGTCAGCAACTGCGGCGACCCTAAGAACGCCAATCCAATCGCTACGGAGCCGGCTGCGCTGATCACGCCCGCGAGTGTCAGCCCGTAGGATCCCATCGGGTCGAGCAACGCGGGATCCGTCGCGCGGAGAACGGAAATCATCTCGCCCCAACCACCTGCTGCAGCGATTCCCACGATGGGCAGGGTGATCAGGCACCCCAGCATCAAGACACCCTGAAGGAAGTCGGAATAGGCGACAGCCTTAAAACCGCCCACGGTTGTATAGAACAGAACGATTCCCAGACCGATCCAGACGCCTTGAGTGTAGTCGAGTCCGAGGAAGGACTCGAAGGCCTTCCCAGACGCGGTCAACTGGGCGGCGGTGTAAGCCATGACCATGCTCAGCACGATGCTCGCCGAGACCCACCGGAAGACGTGCTTGGTATCGCGAAAGCGTTCGGTCAGGTAGTCGGGAACCGTGATGGCATCGTAGCGGTCCGTGTATTCCTTGAACGGGCGCGCGACCCAGATCCAGGCAGAGGCTACGCCGAGCACCTCACCCAAGATGATCCAGAACGCATGGACTCCGACCGCGTACCCCATGCCGGTAAGGCCGAGAAGAAGCCACGCACTCTCACCAGTCGCATTTGAACTGAACGCTATAACCCACGAAGGCAGCTTCTTACCCGCCACGTAGTAACTCTTCAGGTCACCGGACTCTCTTCCGCCCCAAAATCCGATCAGAAGAAGGATCAACAGATATCCGATCACGACGCCCAGAATCGTGGAGGACATCATGTGTCGGTCCTTCGGTCTCTACGTCGAGCTCGATAGAACGCGATCTCGAGGCCGAGCCCCAAGCCCACAGCCACGACCAGCAAGATCCAGGCATCGAGCGGCATATCAGCCCCCAACCTTGTCGACCGCTTTCCCGAGCTTCTCGATCCCCTCTGCCATCTCCGCTTCAGTGATCAGCAGAGAAGGTCCGATTCGGATCACGGTGCCGTTAAGACCACCCTGGCCAATGAGCACACCCTCGTCCCGCGTGGCGTTCATGAGCCGTGCCGTGCGTTCCGTGTCCGGCTCCTTCGAGACCGGATCCTTAACGATCTCTATACCCTGCATCAGTCCCATGCCCCGCACGTCACCGATCCAGGATGGGTGCCGCTCCTGCATCGCCAGCAATCCCGCTCGAAGCTGCTCCCCGCGCTCCTGCGCGTTGTGCGGAGCGTCGTGGAGGCGCATCTCGTCCTGCGTGGCGCACAGCGCGGCCATCGAAACTGGATTGCCGCCGAACGTCGAGATCGTCTTTCCCTTCCAGGCATGTGCGATCTCGTCGGTGGTGATCGTGGCACCAACTGGCGCTCCGTTCGCGATGCCCTTGGCCATGACCATGATGTCGGGCACGACACCCCAGTGCTCGATACCAAACCAATGCTTTCCGGTCCGCGCAAAGCCTGACTGAACCTCGTCGATAATGAGAAGGCCCCCGTACCGCCGAATGACTTCAGCCGCTTTTTGGAAGTAGCTTGGAGGGGGCACGACGTAGCCAGCTACGCCCATGATGGTCTCTGCGATGAACGCCGCTGGACGACCGTTGGTGGTCGTCATGATGACCTCTTCGAGGTCGTCGACGAACTTGTCGACGCAGGTGTCGTCACACGGCTGCTTGTACGGACACCGATACGGATTCGGGCTCTTGGCGTGCTTGATACCCGCAACCGGTGTCGCGAGAGGGCGCCAGCCGGAGTGTGCAGTCACACTCGTCGCCATGAATGAGCGACCGTGATAGCCGACCCGGAGCCCAATGATCTCGCTGCGGCCCGTCGCGAGACACGCCATCATGAGTGCCGTCTCGATGGCCTCGGTGCCGGAATTACTGAAGAAGGTACGCTTCAGATTTCCGGGGGAGATGTCAGCGATCTTACGCGCGCCCTCGACGTGCGCCTCGCTCGCATAGAGCGTCGAGACATGTCCGAGTTTGTGCATCTGCTTCGACGTAGCCTCAAGCACTTTCGGGTTGCAGTGGCCGACCGAGGTGGTGAGGATGCCGCTGAACAGATCGAGATACTCTTTGCCTTCCGGGTCACGAACATAGACGCCTTCCCCGGACTCTAGGACGAGCGGCTCGTCATAGAGATGAAGCATCGCCGGAAGCAGAAACTCCCGCTGACCGTGGACGGTCTCTGCGCTTGTAATTCCACTTGCCAGTCCCTGAGCACTCATGGCTTTGTGATCCGGTGAGGATCAGCCTGGCCGACCGACCAGCGTGAGATGACCACGCGCTGATCCGTGTAGAAGGAAATCCCGTCACGTCCGGCTGCCTTGAGATCGCCGAAGAATGACTGCTTGGAACCACCAAAGGGGAAGAACGCCATTGGTGCGGCAACGCCGATATTCACCCCGATCATGCTGATGCCGGCCTGGTAGCGGAATTCTCGCGCTGCATATCCGCTACTGGTAAAAATCGAGCAAGCATTTCCATATCGACTCGCATGCATCATGGCGATTGCCTCCTCGACATTGTTCGCCCGATTGATGCCCGCGACGGGACCAAAGATCTCTTCCGTCGCGACGGACATGTCCGGAGCGATGTCCTCGAAGACCGTCGGGCCAATCCAGTAGCCGCCCTCGAGCCCATCCACCGTCTGGCCTCGGCCGTCGAGCGACAACTTCGCACCCTCGACGACTCCCTTATCGATATAGGAGTTCACTCGGTCACGATGTGCAGCGGAAATTACAGGCCCCATGTCGGTGTCCGGCTCTATGCCATCCCCAACTCGAATCGAAGCCGCATGATCCAGGAGCCTCTCTCGGATCTGGGCATGCGCATCCCCGACACCGATCACCATGCTCCCGGCGAGACAACGTTGACCCGTTGATCCGAAAATAGACCCGGCGCACGCGTCGAGCGTCGCGTCCATATCCGCATCCGGGAGAACGATCAGATAGTTCTTGGCGCCTCCGAGGGTCTGCGCACGCTTCCCAGACGCGGTGGCCCGGGTGTACACGATCTTGGCAACATCACTCGATCCAACGAATGACACTCCAACGATGTCCGGATGGTCGCAGATCGACTCGACCGCCTCCTGGCCACCGTGCACGATGTTCAGCACACCAGGGGGAAGGCCGGCCTGCTCAGCGAGCTCAACGATCTTCTGGTGCGTGAGCGGATCCTGCTCGCTCGGCTTGAGCACTACGGTATTGCCCGTCGCAATCGCGTATGGCCAGAACCAGAGAGGAATCATGACCGGGAAATTATACGGGGTGATGATTCCGAAGACGCCGAGTGGCTGTCGCCACGTAGCTGAGTCGATCCCCTTGGAGATCTCCTCCACGGTGTCACCCATCATCAGAGCGGGAATGCCACACGCGTGTTCGATATTCTCGATGCCCCGCTGCACCTCGCCACGCGTCTCGGCCAGGATCTTCCCGTGTTCAGTCGTGAGCTGGATGGCCAGCTCTTCTTTGTGCTCTTCCAGCAGAGTCTTGAGGCGGAACAGCACCCTCGCCCTGACGGGCGCAGGTGTCGAACGCCACATCGGGAACGCCGTCTTCGCGGCCTGAACAGCGGCATCGACGTCCGCTCTCGTGGAGAGTGGCACACGACCGATTTCCGCACCCGAGGCCGGATTTTTCAAAGAGAGCGTGTCTGTCCCCGACGACTGTCTCCAGCCGCCACCTACATAGTTCCGTACGAGCCTGCTCATGTCGCTTTCCGCCGAGTCGTGGGGGTTCTGATCGTGATTCGCATAACTACATCCGCGGGCTGTTCTGTGAACTGCGCATGGCAGGCGAGCAAGTCGGCCATTCGCCTGGCTGCCCACCACGACCCGCAATGACCGTGCGCCTCGTGCGATCCACGAAGTTCGGGTCCTCCGAAGCCAGATATACGAGGGACGCCGTCAAGACTGCGTTGTTCTTCAGGTCGTCAAAAATGAGCTTGTCGAAGGTGTCGCGGTGTGTGTGCCATGTGTGCGAGCCGTAATCCCAGGACAAGGCACCAAGGCTGAAGCCCGGGGCGCCGTGACAGACAAACGAGGCATAGTCAGAGCCGCCCCCGCCCGGATTCCCGGGGAGATCCAGCTCGACATACTGCGAGACCTCCTGTGGGACCTGCGACATCCAGCTGGCCAGAGAGCCCGTCGCACCGGTGAGTCCCTGCGCGGAAATTCGAACCACACGCCCGGTGCCGTTGTCCTGGTTCCAGAGGGCCTGCAATCCCTCGACGACCTCAGGATGGTCCTCTGTGTATGCGCGGGAACCGTTCAGACCCTGCTCCTCGCCACTCCATAGGCCGACGAGAATCGTGCGCTTCGGGTTCGGATACGCTTCACGCAGAATCCGCATCGTCTCCATCATGAGAACGGAGCCGGAGCCGTTGTCCGTGGCACCGGATCCACCTTCCCACGAGTCGAAATGAGCGGAAAGCATTACGTATTCGTCCGGCCACTCCGATCCCGCGATCTCGCCGATCACGTTGAAAACCGGAACCTCACCCCGGTTCTCAGCCTCCGCAGTGAGTCGCAGTAAGGGTGCCTGCCCATTGGCGGCCAACCTGTGGACCAGGCTGTAGTCCTCACAGCCCAACTCGAAGGTCGGCGTCTCGCGATTATACGCGTTGAATACCCTCGTCGTCCCGTAGGAACCCGGCCACTGCGACGTAACGATTCCAGCGGCACCGGCCTCTTCGAGCTGAGCGTGCAGGTCTCGTCGTCGTCCGTCGGTCGAGCCGGTTGCCGCGAGGCTCTGATTCCACGCTCGGCGCACCATCGTGCGCTCTTCCTCCATGCGCTCCATCGAACCCGCCATGCCGAACTCTTCCCACTGCTCATTAGCGCGACACGTCGACTCCGGCGCGGACATCATCACCCACTTACCGCTCACCGTGCCGAGAAAACTCTGCCAGTCCGCAGGTGAACTGATCGGCGGCAGATACGTCACTTCACCTTCGACCGGGCGTCCATTCGTCCCCGGACTCCAGGCAAGAATCCGGCCTTCGAGGGAGCGCACGCGAGGCGAGATCAGATCCACATGACTTACGCCACGATCCCAGCCCTCCCAGGTGCCATACTGCTCGAGCTCGGCATCGACACCCCATCGCCGCATCGTCTCGACCGCCCAACGCTGGGCGGCCTCGATTCCGGGCGAGGCCGTCAGGCGAGGTCCGATTTCATCGAGCAGGACCTGTGAGAGTGCCTCGAACTGAGAGTTGTTCATGCCCTCGTCCCAGATGCCCTGCAAGACGGGGTCATCCGTCGCCAGGCGCTGAGCTTCGACCGCGGCCGGAAACGCGGTGAGTCCGGCCACGGCAGCCGCGACCCATGTCATCGTTCGAATCTTCATCATCAGGTCCTCAGTGTTCGGTTCAGTAGTTGTAATGCTGATTTGTACCACTCGCTTGGCTCAGCGCGAGTCATTCGCCTGATTCGCGCGTTCGATGATCACCCGGAGTCGACCCTGCGGGAGGGCCGGGACCGTATAGCCGTTGACTCCCGTAAGTGTCTCCGCAGCGAGCATGGCGTTGAGGATGGCTTCCTCGGTCGCGTGCACAGATGCGGAGATGAACGGGTTCAGTTGGTCGTTGGGAAGCATCTCGAGCCCGACCACCTGGCCACGCTCAGCCGCGGCCGCTCGGTTCGCGGTGCTAAAGCCGATGAAAATGTCACCCGACCCGTTGTAGCCCATCCCGCCAATCCGAGCGAGGCCCATCGTCGTGCGTGTGACGAGGCGCTTGATCTGCGTAGGGAGAAGGGGCGCGTCGGTGGCGAGCACGATAATGATAGAGCCGGTGATCTCGGGTACCGGTTCGAGAATGCCGCCGGCGTCGGGCACGGTAGTAGGGGTGCTAGTGTCCAACCGATCCGAGTCCTCTGCCTCGTCGCACCACGGGGCGCCAGAACGACGCACATCCGCTGGGATCGATCGGTCTGAATAGCACGAAACGGGCTCGGGCATCATCTCGCCAACGGGCACGCCTGCAATTCGAAGGTCCCTTCTCGCACCCTGGTTGCACTGGACGAGGACGCCAACGGTGTACTCCCCGACCTGACGCGACGACGACCCGATGCCACCCTTGAAGCCGTGGCAGCGCATGCCCGTTCCGCCACCAACCGCCCCCTGGGTCACGGGACCAGACCGGGCGCCGTCAAGGGCAGCAAACGTGTGCTCCTTGGTGACGTGAAAGCCATTGATATCGTTCAGACTTCCGTCATACGTCTCAGCGACTACGGGCAGCGCCCAAAGAAATGTCGGGTCACGCTCGCGGTTCCACTCGATCACCGCGTCACGGACAATCCCAACGCTGTGCGTGTTCGTGATCAGGATCGGGCCCTCGAGAATCCCCGAATGCTCGATCCATGTCGTCCCAGTCATCTCGCCGTTGCCGTTGAGGCTGAACCAGGCCGCAAACGTGGAGTCGCCTGCCGCCCGCCCCCGTGGCAGGATCGCGGTGACACCCGTCCGCACCGGACCCTCGCCCACGACGAGGAGCCCCTCGCCCTCAATGATCGTCGTATGACCGACCTCTACGCCCGATACGTCAGTGATCGCGTTATAGGGACCCGGCTGGCCCTCGAGTCGAATTCCAAGCTCTCGAGCGTCAGGGACGTTCTGCCCGACGACTGGAAAGCTCGCTGCAAAAACAGCGACAACCGCCATGGCCGGGAGAGCCCTCACTTCAAGCCCGCCATCTTCGTGACATAATCGAACTCGGTCTTCTTCACGGACTGCACGGAGAGGCGACCGTATCGCACCAGTTCCATGTCGGAGAGCTTCGGGTCGGCCTTGATTTCATGCAGACTGTATGGCTCCTCGACGTTCGCGACTTTTGACACGAACTCGACGTCGACCATGGACCACCGTGGGTTCTCCGAATCCGACTTAGCGTCGAAATACTTGCTCTTCGGGTCCCAGGCGAAGTGATCGGGGTAGGCCTCTTTACAGACCTGGGCGATTCCGACGACGCCCGGCGGCTTCGCGTTGCTGTGGTAATAGAGGACTTCGTCGCCGACCTTCATTTTCCGCATGTTGTTGCGGGCCTTGTAATTCCGGACGCCGTCCCAGTGGGTGGATCCGTCTCGCTCCAGATCTGCGATGGAGTAAACGTAGGGCTCGGACTTCATCAGCCAGTACTGCTTCGGCATGTGTGTGCTCGCGTGGAGTCAATCCGTCTTTCGCGGACGCCCATAATGGGGAGGCGAGCACAGGATCGCGAGGCAGCGACCTAGCTTTAAGCATCGGCCTCGGTGTCAGGCCGACGAGTTGTCGTCAGGCCGGTTTCGCGACATCGATGTCGACCTCGATGTCTCGCCACTTCTCGCGCCTGAACACGATCACGCTCAACACCGCACGAGTCATGTGACCCAGCACGATCGCCAGCCAGATATCAGACGGATCGAGGGTCGAGAAGGTCTGTATGGAGAAGCAGATGCCTAGCGGAATCACGATCTGCGAAACGATCGAGATGTACATAGGACTCTTCGTGTCTCCGGTGCCCTGGAGACCACCTGTATACGCGAGGGCCACGGTAATGAAGAGTCCCGAGACAGCGAGGTAGCGGAGCAGTTCAACACTCAATGCGAGAACCGTCGGGTCATCCATGCCAAAGAGCCCCAGTAGCTGGTATGGCACGAGGAAGAACCACACTCCGATACCTGCTGCAACCGAGAGCCCAAGGCCAGCAGCCACATGGACCGACCGCGCGGTTCGGTCTGGCTGCCCGGCCCCCAGATTCTGCCCGGCAACTGCGGCGGTGGCGCCCATGATTCCAACGGATGTCCATGTAATGAAAGAAAAAATCTGCGTGTAACTGACTACATAGGCAGCCTGTGCCTGAGCGCTCGCAGCGAGTGACCCGACGAACGCGAGCATCAGCACTCCACCCACATTCATGGCGACGCCCTGAATACCGGTCGGCAGGCCGAACTTGAAGAGCTGCCGGATGACCTTCCAGTCAGGTGCCCATCCCATACCCTTGTGGAAGGCAACGACCCAGCCTCCGCCGAACAGTCGGATGAGCGCATATACGCTGATCACGCCACCGGCGATGACCGTGCCCATCGCTGCGCCCAGCGTCCCGAAGGCCGGAATCGGCCCCAAACCCCGAATGAAGATCACGTTCAGTATGATGTTCAGCATCGTCATGACGACGCCAAGGCGAAGCGGTGTCTTCGCATCGCCGGCCGAGCGCAAAGCCCCGCCGATCATGAAGAACATCAGCATACCGAACGAGAAGACGAACATGGTCCGGAGGTACGGCAAGGCTTCCGCCTGGACCTCGGGTGTCGCGTTGACCAGATCGAGGAGCATCGGTGAAACGAAATATCCGATCGGAGCCAGAACGAAGCCGACCATCATGACCGACGTGAGGAAGGCCTGGTAAACCGTCCGGTTCACCTTCTCGGGTTCATTCGCCCCGGTAAAGCGCGCGACCAAGACGCCCATCCCTGTGAAGAGCGAGCTGATGAAGACGACGATGACGAGAAAGATTTGCCACGAAACGCCGATCGCCGCGTTTCCCGTGTATCCCACGTAATTTCCGACCATCGCGTGATCGACGAGCCCCTGAAGGCCGCCAATGAGGTTCTGCAGCATCGTCGGCCACGCAAGCTTCCACACGGCACCCCGAATCGGGCCCTCGACGATGGAGCGGTCGAAGGATTTTCCCGTCTCCGAAGCGCTCAAGCAATCACCGCGGTCAATCCCTCCGACCTAACCAGGGTCAGGGTCACACTACCACACGAGATGGAACGTGCTCTGTCGTCGATACACCCAGTGCCGGTCTCCATTCTCGTCCAGATACGCCTCTTCTTCCTGCCGGCACGACACCGGCTGTCCGCCCCACTCGGGAATCTCCGTCGTGGCTTGCAGCTCGATCGAATGCCAGACGTTAGCCAGCATGAGCGCCTCGCCACGGACAGGCACGCCCTCCTGTGCATCCCAGCGCCCGATCAGCGGCCCGGCCCCGTGACCGTGGTCCCCGATGGGGTGTGTATAGACGGTGCCGTTGATTCCTTCGCCGCGCATCTGGCCAAGCGTGTTCGCGAGGACCTCGTTGCCAGTCAGTCCCGGCTCCATGTGTGAGAGCAGGATGTCCTGGAGGCGATTCGAGTTCGCGAGACACTGCTTCAGGCCTGAGGGTACGTCGACCTCACCAGTCTTAAGGACGTATCCCATGTGCTGTGTGTCGGTGTGGAGGTTCATCGCCACTACTCCGAAGTCCGTCCAGAGAACATCCCCCGGCATGATGACCACATCTCCATCGGCCGGAACCCCTCCCTCACGCTGAACGTCCACCGAGGTCTGGAACCAGGTTGTATATCCCAGGTCCTGAAGCTTCTGACGCATCCACCAGACGACGTCGGCTGTGGTCGTGACACCCGGTGTGATCACTGAGTTCGAGAACGCCTCTGAGATCAGCGCGTGCACGCTCTCTTCAATCTTGCGATAACGCGGCATCATCTCGGGCAAACGCAGCGAGATGTAGTTCATTGCGAGTCGGGGCTCCCGTTTCACTCGATCGACGTAGCGGTCGCCCAGCGCTTCCAACAAAACCTCGGCCTCGCCGGAATGCAGTCCATCAGAAAAGGCCCATACTGGATCAATATTGAGGACGATGTTGTCCGGATCACGATCCTCGACCAACTCCCGGAGGAGATTCCACTGCTCGTTACCCACGAGTTCAGCAGTGGGCTGCGTGGGTGCCGGTCGAGTCGAACGGAAGGCTTCGAATACTCCTCCCTGGCTCGTGCCTCCGAGTGCGATGCGCTCGACGGTCCCGTCGTCCTGACGCGTAATCACATAGATAGAACGGCGCCGAGCAGCAAAAGTGGTCGGCGCGGTAATCGACCAGAAAACCGGGTCCTCTGCGTACTCCCGCATGGACAGGATCCACATATCGACACCGTACTCAGCCATCAACCCTGGTAACACCTCCTCTAGCCTGGTCTCGAGCCAGCCCTGCTGCTCTGTGGCCTGATCGCGGAGGGTGGGGAGCGGGTGATAACGCGCAGGCGCCGCGTCGGGTACGTTGGCGGGCGCCTCTGACTCACAGCCGGCAGCCAAGAGTACGACGGCACTGAGTAGAGCAAGCGAGGATCTCGAAAACACGAGCGACATGAGCAACTGTCCGTTAATGGGTCCGACGTCCGGGGGAGGCCTCGAAGCTAACCGGAGGCCAGTGAACCCGGGCATCCTTGGAATTGTCGATCCGCGCTCGACTGGGCCAGATCACTCCGATCACGCTTACGAGGACCCACTCGAGAATGCTCATCTCTTGTTTCCCTTTCTCGCCATGGAACCAGGCGAGGATCACCACCTCAGTAACACCGCCGATCGCCGTAAAAAAACTCACGCTGAAAACCCAATCGGGCCATTCGTATTGCTCATCGAGCATATCGACAATTTCCAGGATGGTCGTGAAGCCAATGGCGGACGAGCCTGGCACGAGCCCAATCCAAGAAACCCGTCGCTCATTGGCTGCTGAAGGTCTGCGACCTTCTCGACACTCCAGCTCGCATAGGCGGGGGAGTGTGTGGCGGTGGGTGCTCCCCCTGGGGCCCCCTTGGCACGACCTACGTGCCCAACCCGAACGTCAAGAGGGGCCGACGCACCAGCGTCGACCCCTCTCCGTTCTCTTCCACGAGTGCGACTCGCCTCCGGTCAGGCTGGTCCAGCAGCCTTCACCGCGTCAGATACCTGGTCGGCGAACTGTTCGAAATTCGCGCGGAACATACCGGCGAGTTCCGCTGCTACCGCGTCGTACACAGCACCGTCTGCCCAGGCATCCCTCGGTCGGAGCACCTCGGGCGGCACACCGGGCACCGCGGTCGGCACGTCCATGCCAAAGACGGGATCGACCGCGAACTCTCCGGAATCCAGATCGCCGGCAAGCGCTGCGTTCACCATCGCGCGGGTGAAGCGTAGCTTCATGCGATCGCCAACTCCGTAGCCGCCACCACTCCAACCAGTGTTCACCAGCCAGACGGCCGCACCCTGCTCCCTGAGTTTCTCACCGAGCATCTCTGCGTATACGCCCGGATGCCTCGGAAGGAACGGCGCACCGAAACACGCGCTGAACGTCGCGACTGGCTCGGTTACACCACGCTCGGTGCCAGCGACCTTCGCCGTGTATCCCGAGAGGAAGTGATACATCGCCTGTTCGGGTGTAAGGCGAGAGATCGGAGGCAGCACTCCAAAGGCGTCCGCCGTCAGGAAGACCACGTTGCTCGGCTGGCCACCTCGGCTGGGAAGTACCGCGTTCGGGATGTAGTGAATCGGGTACGAGGCCCGCGTGTTCTCCGTGATCGATCCGTCTTCGAAGTCGATCTCGCAAGTCTCCTCGTCGAGAATCACGTTCTCGAGGATCGTGCCGAACATCTGCGTCGCCTGATAAATCTCCGGCTCGCCCTCAGGCGAAAGTCGGATCGTCTTCGCGTAGCAACCACCTTCGAAGTTGAACACGCCGTCGGTGCTCCAACCGTGCTCGTCATCACCAATAAGCCCTCGGCTCGCGTCAGCGGAGAGGGTCGTCTTTCCCGTCCCGGACAGACCGAAGAAGAGAGCCACGTCGCCTTCCGGACCGACATTCGCCGAGCAGTGCATCGGAAACACGCCGGCCTCGGGCAGAAGGTGATTCAGAACCGAAAAAACTGATTTCTTGATCTCACCGGCGTACCGCGTCCCAGTAACCAGGACCTCGCGAGCCGTGAAATTGACCATGATCGCGGTCTCGGAATTCGAACCGTGCCGTGCCGGATCCGCCTGGAAGTGCGGCGCATGCAACACAGTGAAATCCGGCACGAAACCAATCCGCTCATCCGTGTCGAGGCGGAGGAACATGTTGTAGGCAAAGAGCGAGTGCCACGCGCTTTCGCTCACGACGCGCACGTTGATTCCGTGCGTAGGGTCCTCACCGGCTCGCGCATCCTGCACGAACAGGTCGCGAGCGTTCAAAAACTCGACGACATCCGTTCGCAGTGTGGCATAATGCTCACCAGAGACGGGAACATTCACCTTTCCCCAGTCGACGGGTCCTTCGGTTTTCTCGTCACGGACCACAAAGCGATCGTTCGGTGAGCGACCGGTATGTGGTGCAGTGACGGTCGAGATGGCGCCCATATGAACGAGCTGGCCATCGCCGCGAGCGAGCGACTCTTCGTAGAGTCGGACTGGCGCCAGGTTCCAGAAAACATCACCACGCGGCTCAAGACCGTGAGCGGCGAGACTCTTGCCGGCTTCTTCGGTCCCTGCCATCACGGGCTCTAGGGTGTCGGTGGACATCGGGGATCTCCAAGAAAATATACCAACGCATGCGCGCACGCCTTCCGCAAAAACGGCCAGCGATCACACACTCGTCTGGATCGAAGTCTGAAATAGAAATGCCCCCGTCGCAATCAGCGTCCGGGGCACAACTCAAATTTGTCCATTCCGGGCTTGCCAGTCCACCGACGCCACTGTCGCGAGGTTCAGGACGTCCTGGAGAGACGAGCCACGCTGGAGAATATGCATCGACTTCGCCATACCGAGGAGAACCGGGCCGATCACATCTGCGCCGCCGAGTGCATCGAGCAACTTGTATGAAGCGTTCGCCGCGGAAAGCCCGGAAAAGACGAGCACGTTGGCAGGGCCGGTGAGCCGCGTGAACGGGTAGATACTCCTCAGCTTGACCGCATTCACAGCCGTGTCGGCCTGCATTTCGCCGTCGATCTCAAGGTCCGGATCCATAGAGCGGACCATGTCGACCGCGGCCGCCACCCGAAGAGGTTCGTCGTGGCTTGCAGAACCGAAATTCGAGAACGTGACCATGGCGATCCGGGGCGTAATACCAAGTTCACGGACGAAATTCGCGCTTTGGACTGCGATTTCAGCCAGAGCCCGTGCGTCCGGCGCGATGTTCACGGTGGTGTCGGCGAAGAAGACCAGCTCCCGATTGGGAAACGCGAGCATGTAAAGTCCCGCGACCCGCCCGTTTCCACCCGGCTTTGGACCAATCACCTGCAGACAGGGCCGTAGTGCCTCTGCGTAATTGGCCTCGATCCCGGATACCAGCGCATCAACCTCGCCATCCTCGAGCATGCTCGCCGCAAAGTAAATCGGCTTGTAGAGGTCCCACTCCGCCGCGGCCAGCGTGAGCCCCTTCCGTCCACGCTTCTTGAAGAGCCGCGCCGCGAATTCCTCACGCTTCTCGTCGAGCTCGGCGGCATAGACGATCTCGACACCGTCCAGGCTCACTCCGAGTGCCTCAGCCTTCTCGGCGATTCGTGGCGGCCTTCCAAGCAGGACTGGCTTACAGATGCCTTCCTCGACCAGGTGGGCCGCAGCCTGAATGATCGTAGCGTTGTGACCCTCCGGAAACACGACCCGCGCCGGCTTCCTCCGCGCCCGATCGGTCATCCACCGCATGACCTCACGTCCGGGGCCGAGGCTGGCGCGCAGGCGGTCCCGGTAATCATCGAGGTTCACGTCCTCTCGGGCGACACCGCTTTCCATGGCCGCACCCGCAACCGCGGGAGCGACATGAAAGAGGACACGACTATCGAATGGCTTCGGGATCAAGTACTCCCGGCCAAACCTGATCTCAGATCCGTCGTACGCGCCGCGAACCGACTCGGGCACCTCCTGGCGCGCCAGGTCCGCGAGCGATCGCGTCGCCGCAAGCATCATCTCATGGTTGATGCTCCGCGCTCGCACATCGAGAGCCCCACGGAAAATGAAGGGGAAACCAAGGACGTTGTTGACCTGATTCGGATAATCCGACCGGCCCGTGGCCATGATCGCATCGTCGCGGATCGCAGCGACATCCTCCGGAAGGATCTCAGGGTCGGGGTTGGCAAGGGCGAAGATGATCGGGTTCTCAGCCATCGAGGCGACCATCTCCGGCTTCACCAGGCCCTTCACCGACAGCCCGATGAACACGTCAGCCCCTTCAAAGGCCTCAGCGAGTGTCCGCCTCTCGGTCTTCACCGCGAACGGAGCCTTGTACTCGTTCATGCCCTCTTCGCGCCCCTCGTAGATCACACCATTCGAGTCGACCATCAGAATATTCTCGGGAGTCACTCCGAGCCGCCCGAAATGCTCCGCCGTCGAAAGAGCCGACGC
The DNA here is from genome assembly GCA_028823235.1 of Longimicrobiales bacterium. Classification (NCBI taxonomy): domain Bacteria; kingdom Pseudomonadati; phylum Gemmatimonadota; class Longimicrobiia; order Longimicrobiales; species Longimicrobiales bacterium. Next base: position 70,422 of record JAPKBW010000010.1, read on the forward strand.
GCCGGCTCCACTGAAGACGACCTGGACCTCATCGATCTTCTTTCCGATGATCTCGAGCGCGTTGATCAGGGCCGCACCCGCAATGATCGCGGTTCCGTGCTGATCATCATGGAAGACGGGTATGTCGAGTCGCTCTTGCAGCGTCCGCTCGATAACGAAGCAGCTGGGAGCGGAGATATCCTCGAGGTTGATACCGCCGACAGTCGGCTCAAGGAGCTCGCAGAACTTGATGACGTCCTCTGCAGCCTCAGAGGCGACCTCGAGGTCGAATACATCGATCCCGGCAAAGCTCTTGAAGAGGACGCCCTTCCCTTCCATGACTGGCTTCGACGCCAGTGGCCCGATGTTTCCGAGACCGAGGACAGCGGTGCCGTTCGACACCACTGCGACGAGGTTGCCTCGCGCGGTGTACTTGAACACGTCTTCCGGGTTCTCATGGATGGCGAGACACGGCTCGGCCACCCCGGGGGAGTACGCGAGCGACAGATCGCGAGCAGTTGCAACGGATTTTGTCGAAACGACTTCGATTTTTCCGGGCCTTCCCTCAGAATGGTAATCGAGGGCTTCCTGGCGACGATCGGACATAGAAGAACCGGAATAGGTGGCCAACTTCAGGACGATGATCCTGTCAAATGGACGAGGCCATGTCAAAGCCCCGAAGCAGAGGCATATTTTCATCCATGAGGTGTCTGTGACCGCAATTCCACTCGTACTGCTCGCGCTGCCACCACTCACGGTGGCCGCTGGGGTCGATCTGTACCTGACGCGGCTCCTGCTTGGGGGCGGCGCCTACGGCGGGATTGTGGGGGACGCCTCTCCCTGGGGCTCTCGGTGATCTGGATCCGTCCGGGGTCCTGATCATGGTCGGCGCGTTCTACATTCTGGAGTTCACAGTAGAGCGTTTTTCACTGAGCACACTGGCCTGAAACGCCCTGCACGCAATCATTCGTCCGATATCAGGGGCTCTACTGGCTCTCCTTCTTCTGGATGGCCAATCGCTCCCGATCGTCGTGCTGGGCTCGCTCGCGGGAGGGCTGCTCACCTCGGTGACTCACGGAGCCAGAAGCGGAGGAGCCGTCCTCAGGTGGCTGGGCACAGGCAAAGCCCCGGCTCTTCTGCTGGGATCGCTCGTCCAGGATGTCATGGTCGTAGGGCTCGTGGCGCTGACCCTCGACCTGCCCGCTCGCAGCATTTGCCGTGACGTTGGTGTTCTGCCTCGTACTGATTCTCTTCTTGAGATCTCTGCTACGTGCCTTCGGCTACGCGATTCGGCTGATGCTCAGCCGCGTGTTCCTCACATTTGGACTGCGCCGATGGCGAGGTGCCAACGAACTGCCTGAGTGGGTCACCCTGGAACTGGAGGGTGAAGACATCCTCCCGACCGGCGGGCCGCTACGCGGCACACCCGGCGGGGCCTCGTCTCTTCCAGGCGCTCCCCATTTCGCCGTCGGCTGGGTCGTGTTGCGAGGCGGGGCCCGGATCTTCGTGTATAAGAAGAAACGGATAGTGCAGCGCGTCGCCATCGGCACTATGAATGCCCGCGATCTGGTTGAGACAGACTTCTTCCGGAGGGTCGATTTGGCAGATCCAGCCCGGACCGACCGGCAAACAATGGGCGACGCACCGTTCATTCTGTTCGGGCTCGTGGGCCCGAGTATCGAGAATCTCAGTGCCGAGTTGGTCGCGCCCTGAATACGCAGTACGCAATTCTGTTGTCCTGTACGGGTTTGGCTTGCACAAAAGAAAACCTTTGACCTTGTAAACACGCTTTCATATCTTCGCCGTCACCCTAGAATATCTCTAACTGGCCTTCCTTGAGCTTCCCTCCAAGACCAATCCCCAGGTGGATTGTTGGGGGGCTCTGCAACTAGGCCAGTGCCTCTTCGACCCGCAGACCGAGGACCGGCAGAAACGAATGTTTTCTTCCTCTCGTGGCCTGGATTCATTTGACCAGTACCTGCAGGACGTAGAGAAGTACCCTCTTATCCAAGATCCCCAGGAAGAGCGCGAGCTCGCCCGGAGAGCGCGTGTCGGGGACAAGGAAGCGGCCGAACGGCTCGTGACCGCGAACCTGCGCTTCGTCATCTCGTACGTGAAGAAGTACCAGGGACGAGGACTTGGACTAGCCGAGCTGGTGTGCATCGGCAACGAGGGACTTCTCAAGGCGGTGAAGAAATTCGACCCCGACAAAGGTGTGAAATTCATCTCCTACGCAGTTTGGTGGATTCGCCAGACTGTCCTGCAAGCACTGGCCGAGCAGACGAGATCCGTGCGGATCCCGTTGAACCAGAATTCCAACTTGGCCAAACTCGCCCGGACCAACACTGCGCTTACGCAGTCGCTCGGTCGAACGCCGACAGATCGTGAAATCGCCAACGAAATGGAGGAGCCGGTCGACACGATCAGGGCTCTCCGCCGCGTGGCCGCGTCTGAGCTAAGTCTCGATGCTCCGATGGATCGAGGTGATCGAGACAGTGCAAGTTTCGGAGAACGCTTCGCAGGAGCGGCAGCTGCAGACATCGAAGAGGATGTCGAGGCAATCGCTCGACGCGAATTCCTGGAAACCATGTTCGAGAGCTACCTCACCGAGCGGGAGAGAAAGATCCTCTACCTGTACTACGGGCTCGATGATGGTGAAGAGCGCACACTCGAGGAAATCGGTTCTCTCCTCGGTGTCACGCGCGAGCGGATCCGACAGATTCGCAACCGAGCGTTCGAGAAGCTCCGTGAAAGTCCGCAGGGGGCATCGCTCTCAGGGTTCTGGGACGCCAACTAGGCAAGGCCAGACGCACCCCACGCAGGTCTGAAGAGGGACTCCGCTCGCATGAGCGGGGTCCCTTTTTGCTATTGACTGGCCTGCGCCCTGATCGAAGAGCCGGGTCTCAACCCAACCGCGCCGGGAACGGGTGACTCCGAGGTTGCGTACCATGCTCGTGCTCATTCCGATTTCCCTTCATAGCGCGCGAGTCGTTGTCCTGACTCTGGCCACCACCATCCCAATCGTTGCGGTTGGCGAGCTGGCGGCGCAGAACCCAACCACCGTCGAGCCCGCGTCCGCGGCCTGGAACACCCCCCGAGTGCTCGAACTCATCGGACGCGCAACCAGCCAGCGACAGTCGACCGCAATTTCGGAAGACCTCAAGACCTACCGCGCAGATGCCCGGGGGTACGTGTATTTCTTCGTCGATCGGCCGAACGAAGAAGAACCCGTGCTAGTCAAAGCGGATCAGGTAGCCATCGACGTTCTGTGGGGCGCGCCCAACTCGACTCGGCAGACCATTGTCGGCCGGCGGGACGAAGAGCTGCTGCCGACGAATATCCGATACCACCTCGACCATCTCACGGTAGTTCAGGATGATTTCGGGGATTTCATCCGACTTGGTGACGGGGACGAGGTGGAGGCCGTTCTGCATCCGGTCGCACCGTCCGCCCCGGATACGTACGATTTTCAGCTGGCGGACTCACTCCGTCTCATGCATTCCGACGGGGCCACGGAGGTCCGAGTCTACGAGGTACTGGTGCGGCCAAGGAACTTCGACTTCCCCGGCTTCGTTGGGGCGATTTACCTGGATCGCGATCGAGCCGCGATCGTGCGAATGAACTTCTCGTTCACGCCGGCATCGTACGTGGACGACTACCTCGACTACATCCGCATCTCTCTCGACAACTCCCTCTGGATGGGCGCTCATTGGCTCCCATATCGCCAGGAGATGGAGATTCGCCGAGAGATACCGTACTTCGATTTCCAGGCCGGGAGTATCATTCGCGGCCGGTTCGAGATCGGCCCCTACGACTTCAACGAGACACTCTCTCCGAGCCTGTTCGCCGGACGGACAGTGCAATCCGTCTCACCAGCTCAGCAGAGGGACTTCGCCTTTGAGCGCGGACTGTTCGACGACCTCGCAGAGACCGGGGGGCTCGGTACCTCACCTAAGCTGGAAGGCGTCCAGGACCAGGTGAGGGCCGTCGTGGAGTCGGAGGTGATGAGCGGACTCGCTCCCGTTCGTTTCCACGGGTCTCAGATCTCCGACTTTGCCCGGTACAATCGGGCCGAAGGCGTGTTTGTCGGCGGTGGGATCACGCTCAGAGCGCCCGGAGGTTTCACAATCCGTGGGACCGGGGGGTATGCGTTCGGGAGGAGCCTCGCGTCCGGGACCCTCACATTGAACGGGTCGCACACCGGTGTCAGTCCCGTGATCGCCGCCTACTGGGATGTTATGAGCGATATCGGCGGCCACCCTGGCTCGACACGACTCGGGAACACGATCAGCTCTGCGGCAGGGGCTCGGGACTACCTCGACCCCTACTACAGAAGGGGCGCGACCGTGATGCTCAGCCTCCGACCCGACGCGGCCCTGTCCGTCGCGACCCGATTTGAGGACCACCGGTCCGCACGGGACGTGGTGTCGGATGGCCCCGATACCGGATTCCGCCCCGTACGCTCGATCGACGAGGGGACGATGGTGTCAGTGTCAGTCCAGGCGAAGACTGAGGTGAGACCGGGGGCGACGGTCCGCACGATGGTGACAGGAGGCCGGCTCGCCGACAGCAACTACGCGGTTATCACTGCGGACGCTGACTGGCAACTTGAGGACGCAGAGAGGCGTTGGAGCTTGCTGACGTCGGTGTCCGCAGGTCTGCAAAACGCCGATGCGCCGGCTCAGTCGCTGTTCCTCCTCGGGGGCCGCCACACACTCATGGGCCACGGTTATCGTCTCTTCGTCGGACAGGCCTACTGGCTCGCTCGGGTCGAGGGCACGATCCCCATTCGAGCTCCCTGGCTCGGGCTGCGAGCGTTTACTGCCCTGGGCTCTACATATCTGGGGGGAGCGACCCCGCCGGTCGCCTGGCAGGCGCGTGACTCGAACGGACTGCGCGGATCTGTCGGCCTCGGCCTGTCGATTGGGTGGGACACCGTCAGGATCGATGTCGGCCGCGCCGTGTGGGGCACGGGTTGGGAAGCCATGCTATCCGTCGCTCCGGAGTTTCGGAGCTGGATGTAGCTGGTGGGGCCCGATCAACCGGGTCCGGACTCAATGATCGTACCCGGACCCGGTATCTGATCAGGCCGCTCCGTCCAGATCGGCAGCCGCGCCCTTGGAGCGGAGCAACGCCACCTCACGAACGGTCACCTCAGCGGTAGGAATCACCACGCCATCCCGCTCGTACGAGTCATAATCCAGGCATCCGTCGACGTAGACGCGATCGCCCATTTTGATGTAGTCCTCGGCAAATCGCGCCTGCCGATTCCATAACGTCAGCCTGTGCCAGTCTGTCCGCTCCTCTTCCTCCACGCCCGGCGCACGGCGATTCGTCGCGAGCGAAAAGTGAGCCACCTTCGTGCTGTTCTTGGTCCCCTGGATGTCGGGATCCCGTCCGACACTCCCGATTAGCGTGATCCGATTCACCGACCGACCCGTGAACACCTCCAATCTGAGTACCTGACCCGCCGCTCCCGCGGGTTCGTGACGGAAGGTGTCAGGGCTCTGTGGGGCGGAGAGATCGCGGAAGGGGACAGGCTAGCCCTTAGCCTCATACCAGCTCTTCCCTACCCCCCACTCGGCCACAATCGGCACTCTGAGCTCAATCGCTCGTTCCATCTTCTCGACGACCAGACCGCGTATCTCGTCAACCTCCGCGTCGGGCACCTCGAGCAGCAGTTCATCGTGCACCTGGAGCAGCATCACGGCACCTGTATCGACCTCATCAAGTCCGGACTGCACGTCGATCATCGCCTTCTTCATCATGTCCGCCGCGGTGCCCTGGATCGGCGTGTTCTGTGCAACGCGTTCACCGAACTGACGCATGTTCCCGTTGTCCGCCCTGAGTTCTGGCACGTATCGGCGACGGCCCATCAGCGTCTCGACATATCCAGTCTCCCTAGCCATCTCGACCTGAGCATCCAAGTAGTCACGCACTCCGCCGAAGCGCTCGAAATAGGTAGCGATGAACTCCTTCGCCTGTTCACGGGAGATGCCCAGCTGCCGTGCAAGCGAGAACGGCCCCTGGCCGTAAAGAGTGGCGAAGTTCACGGTCTTGGCCTGACCACGCTGCTCAGCGCTGACGTTTTCGACCGGGACATCGAAAATCACTGAGGCCGTCTGCCGGTGGACATCGATCCCCTGGCTAAACGCGGTGACGAAGGCTTCGTCGCCGGAAAAATGCGCCATGACCCGCAGCTCGATCTGCGAATAGTCGACCCCAAGGAACGTCATCCCGGGGGCCGCGACAAATCCTTTCCGGATCTCACGTCCTAGATCGGTGCGAATCGGAATGTTCTGGAGATTGGGATCGCTGGACGAGAGCCGCCCGGTCGCGGCCACGGTCTGGTTGAAACTGGTATGAATCCTCTGCGTCCTCGGATTCACCAACTGCGGAAGCGCGTCGACATAGGTCGACCGGAGCTTCTCCAACTCCCGGTACTCCATCATCAACCGAGGAACCTCGTGGCCCATGGCCGCCAACTCCTCGAGCACGGACGCGTCTGTAGACGGTCCGGTCTTGGTCTTCTTCCGCACGGGAAGGTCCAGCTTCTCGAACAGAATCTGCCGGAGTTGCTTTGTAGAGTTCAGGTTGAAGTCGCCGCCCGCCACCTTGAAGATCTCGTCCTGGATCAGATCGAGCTCTCGCTTGAGTTTGGAACGCATGACTCGGAAGAAATCCTCGTCGATGCCGATTCCTGCCCGCTCCATCCGAGTGAGCACGGGCACCAGCGGCATCTCGAGCTCGTCCATCAGGTCGCCGAGCGAGGCCCCCTCCAGTTGCGCCCCGAAGTGTTCAGCGAGCTGACCTGAAATATCGACCGACTCACACAGATAGTCCCGTGCGCGAGCCACCGAGACATCACCGAACGCTACCCGACTGCGGCCCGAACCCGTTACGTCGTCTCGATTGAGCGGTTTGTGGGAGAATATCTCCATGGCGAGGGTCTTCAACTCATGTCCCCTGCGGCCAGGATCGAGGACATAGCTCGCGACCATGGTGTCAAATGCGGTCCCCACCAGCTCGACTCCAGCGACGGACAGGGCGAGTGTCGACCTCTTCAGGTCGTGACCCACCTTCTCGATCGATGCGTCCTCAAGCACAGCTCTGAGGGGGGCTAGGGACCCTGAAGCGAGGCCCGGCAGATTCTTGACCTCTCCCTGCCCCTCCCCTTCAAACGTCAACTCGAACGGTTGCAGGTGGCCGAAGGGCAGATAGCGAGCCGTGCCTCCCTCGACCGCGAGTGCCATCCCGACGATCTCGCCACGAAGAGGGTCAGCGTCGGATCCTTCGATCGCGACAACCACTCGGCCGGCCTCACGAATTTCCGCAACCAACGCCGGAAGATCGGCCGCCTCCTCGATCGTCTGATAGTCGACAGCTTTTGCCGAGGCATCCACGGAACCCGTACCGTGAGCACTCCCACCTTCCTTCTGTACCTCGAGCGCGAATTGGTCGGCCAGTCGCCGAAACTCAAGCTCGACGAAAAGGTCGCGGAGCACCTCATTGTTGGGCTCCTGTACACGAAGGGCCTCCAGATTAAGCGGCACGTCCAGGTCCGTCATGATCGTGACCAACCGCTTTGACAGACGGACCTCGTCGGCGTTCTCCCCAATCGACTTCGCGGCCCGCGGCGGCTTAAGTGCTGACGCATTCGCGATCATCTCCTCGACGTCCGCATAGTCCTGCAGCAGAGCTACAGCGGTTTTGGGCCCGACGCCCCTCGCACCCGGAACGTTGTCCGACGCATCACCCACGAGGGCCAGATAGTCAGCGATCTGATTCGGCGGGACACCGAACTTCTCGCTCGCGTTCTCCTCCGTGACCCAGTCTGCTGCGACCCCGGTGGAGCCACCTCGTCCCGGATTCATGAGATGGATGCCCGGACCAACGAGCTGATAGAAATCCTTGTCACCGGAAACGATGACGGCGTCGAGACCCGCGTCCCGAGCCTGAATCGCCAGCGTCCCAATTACATCATCTGCTTCGTATCCATCGAGCTCAACCACCGGATCGTTGAAGCCTTCGACGATGGCGCGACAACGCCCCAAACTGGCCCTCAGATCCTCAGGCATTTTCTCGCGAGTCGCCTTGTACTCGGGATACATCTCGGACCGGAACGAGTCACCCGCATCAAAAACAATGGCAAGATAGTCCGGCTCGAAGTCCTCTCGGATGTCCAGCAGAAATCGCGTGAACCCGAAAGGAGCCGACGTGTTCTCACCAGCCGCATTGGTCAGCGGCCGATTGATGAACGCGAAGTACGAGCGATAGATCAGCGCATACGCATCGACCAGAAAAATGCGTGGCTTCGTCTTCGGTGGAATCTTCAACGGCTGGAGAACCTGCGTCCTGAGTGGATCGGCGCCGGAAGATAGAAGCCGATGCCTCGCCACGCGAAACTGAATGCGGGCAGAAAAAGCCTCGCGACTGTGGGGTCGCATGGCCGCGCAGGGTTTTCCAAAAAGGGGGCGTCAGGCGCACATCACGTTGGAAGCGTGAGGGCCCTTGTCGGGGTCGCGAAGCCCGTATTCCACCTCTTCACCTTCTGCCAGGGTGCTGAATCCTTGCGTCTCGATGGCTGAGAAATGGGCAAAATATTCTCGCCATCCTGCTGCTGAATGAAGCCCTAGTCCTTTCAGTCATCGAACCATTTTATGGCCCCCCGCGAGCGAGTGACGACGCTGGGTGAGGAGGACTCAGTCCTGCCCGTACAGCGCTCGATAGAGGCCCAGATTGCGGCGGACACTCTTCACATAACCACGCGTCTCCGTGAACGGAATCCGCTCCGTGAAGCGGAGGGGGTCCGAGGCTTCCGGGTACCGGCTCCAGCGGGTGGCACGGGTCGGACCAGCGTTATAGGCCGAGAGGACGAGCGGGAGATCGTTGTCGTAGCGACGGCTCATATCAACAAAGAAGGCCGCACCCAGATGCAGGTTGACCTCAGGCTTGGTCAAAGACTCCTTGGTAAAGCCGTTGGGACCGTGAGTCCGGGCCAGCTGCGCCCCGGTCGGCGGCATGACCTGCATGAGACCAATGGCTCCGGCATGGCTTACAATGTCCGCCTTGAATGCCGATTCCTGTCGAATGATCGCGGCCATCATGAACGGATCCACACCCCACTCGGCCGCTTCCCGGCGCACGAGTTCACGATACGGGAACGGATAGGCAACGTGCAGAATCTGTTGATCCCAAGCGACTTCGTCCGAGAGTAGGGCCCAGCCCAGATTAATCCCGTCGATCGTTCTGCCTCGTTCGATCAAGGCCTCGGCGAGCCGCAGACGGGGGCCACGCGTTTCTCCGGCCCGACTCCGGAGCCTCGCGACCTCGGCATCCGCGCCTCTCGACAAGCCTGCCTCGGTCAGAACATCGAGCCGTAAGAGGCCCTCGCTCAACCAGCCGGGCTCCGTCGCGCTCTCTCCTTCCGGGATGTCGAGCGCGAACGGCACGCCAAGCAGATCCGCAGACATGACCGCGTAATAATCGACAGGCTGTGTCAGGACACGATCCAGATGGCGCGTGCCTATCACCGAGTCCCCCAGCTCGAGTCGAGTGCGACCCGCCCAATACGAGGCTTCCTGCCATCGCCTACCGTTCGGGAAGTCTTCAAGGTACAGCTCAAACACGTCCGCTGCGGCACGTGGATTCGCCCTACGAAGGTGTATTTGCCCCGAGCGCATGCGCCCCTGACCAGCCCGCGCGTGCGTCCGCACGTTCTCAGCGAGGAAAGCGTAGTGCTCGAGCGCTTGATCGAGCGCTCCCCGGCCTTCAGCGTTGCTGCCCTGACTCCAGGCAACCTCTGCGGCTTCGCTACTCCCTGGGTACTCTTCCAGCAGCCAACGCCGCAACGTGATTACCTGTGACGCGAGGTCCTGACGCCTTCTCATTTGAGCCCAGATCTCAAGATTCCTCGCGCCAATCCTGGAATCCTCGGTCGTCTCCCGGAGATCTCGAAACTCTTCGAGCGCTTCCGTCTGCCGAGATACCACAGTAGACATCAGGCGAGCACGCTCAAGCCGTGTCGACTCCGAGACGACCTGACCGGCATCCGTGGCCAAATCCACAGCACGGTCGTACCCAACGAGGGCGCGCGAACCATCACCTGCGCGGTCGAGGATCCGGGCCATCTCAAGCGTCGTCTCCAGGTCGTACCCACCCAGGTCCGTCAGAGTCGCCGCGGCTTGACTCCTCGCGGAGCCCGCGGCGGTCGCAATGCCCACCTCCAGCATCGCCCGGGCTTCCGCCGAGTCTCCCGACGCGACCATCAATCGCCCAAGTTCAACCGTCGACACTGCTGCCCGGTTGTCCCGCTCGGAAGTGCGAAGGCGAGCGAACTCCACGGCAGCAGCAGCAGAGTCACCACTTGCCATGTATGCGTCCGCGAGGGCTCTCCAGAGCACTCCCACGGCGGTGGGCTCGACAGCCTCCTCCACGAGCTGCTGTACCCCTTCCGGGTCTCCGGCCTCGCTGGCGCGAAGTGCGAGTTCAACCGCTGTCCAGCTGCGCAGGTACGGAGTCGGGCGAAGCGCCTCCAGTAGGCCCAGAGCAGCGGCATGGTCTCCCGCATACCAGAGCGCTCGAGCCTGGCGTGACAGAGCGGGTAGCTCGTTGCCGGACTCGCTCTCCGCAACCACCAAGCCATAGGCTAAAGCAGCATCCGACCAACGCTCCGCATGCTCTCGTGCTTGCCCGAGGAGATACATCCCACTGTCCGCCCCTCTCCCGACCCATTCAGCCTCGTCGAGGAGGGCAAGCACTGCCGGCCAGTTCTCCCAACCAGCCTCGGCTCGCGCGAGCGTCAGCACATCACCGGGAGAACCATCGGCGGCCCCCTCCGCGCGCATCGCGCGAGCGGCATGCCAGAATCTTCCAACCGCGAGCTCATCGAGTGCGGAGTCCGAAACCGACGTCGCCGCGAAAGGCGTGACATCAGCGCGCTCTGATGATGAAGCACCCGCAAAACCCAGGAGCGTGAGCGCTGTAATGAGAAGGCGAGCGGTCATTCGAGGTGCGGTTCCGGTCAGAGAGACGCCATCGTGGCGAGTAGGGGCGGGTGCCTAAGCATAAACATTTGACGGCCCGAATTCCTACACTTGAGTTATCGCCTGCACCGGCCCGGGGGTCCAACGAAAAGAGGCCACCCCGAATGGGGTGGCCTCTCGGTCGAACTAGACTTCAGCTGAGTGTCAGCCAGCATTACCTCTTTCGATCGAATGGAGCGTGTCGACCATTTTCTGAGCCGACTCTTCCATGTCGATGACGAGGCCATCGATTTTTGCAACGAAGAAGTTGTGGCCGATGGACACTGGAATCGCGATGACTAGTCCCGCCGCGGTCGTCAGCAGCGAGACCTTAATACCACCGGCAACCAGTGTCGCTTCAACCTCACCCGCAGCCTCAATCGACTGGAACGCGAGGATCATACCGATCACCGTCCCAAGGAAGCCGAGGAGCGGCGCAACGTTAGTAAGCGTCGCAAGAACGACGAGACCTTTCTCGAGCTTGCTCATCTCGATCAGGCCCTGGTTCTCGATCGCTTTCATCACGCGATCAGTGCCCTCATCGCTCCGCTCGAGACCCGCGTACAGGATGTTCGCCGCAGGCGAATCCGTGTCGCGTGTCAGCTCCAGGGCCTCACGAATGCGCTGCTGCGTGAGAAGTTCGTCGACGTCCTGGAGGACGCGCTTCGTCTTGGAAGCAGTCACCGTAAGGCTCACGAACTTCCAGATGATCACGGCAATGCCCATCACCAAGCAGACTAGAAGAGGGTAGCGCATGAAGCCCATCCCCTGCCAGCTATCGTTGATCTGCTCACGCATCGTAAGCTCGGCGACATCCATGCCCGGAATTTGAAGTAAGGCAGCGTACAATTGGACCAACGGAACCTCCAGCCAGTTGTTCTTCGATTGTCATGACAGAGCCCTTCCACACCGAAGCGCAGAAGGGCGGGTTTCAACAGGATCGCAACATGGCCCGGCCCTGAAAGAGTGTCAAGCCCTTGTTTTGGCCCCGAAATCAGAGTTTTGCCAAACTACAAAACAACCTGCACCCAACCGGGTCGTGGCAGGTAGTACCTCGATGCACCGGGCATCTTTGATCAGGCTCGGACATCGTGGGTGAAACGGACATCCCGAGGGAGGTCTGCTGGGGCTCGGGACGTCACCCTGGAGGACGATTCGCTCTTTATTTTTGCGGGCTTCTGGATTTGGACGAGAGATCGAGGAGAGCAAAGCTCGGGTGTACTGGTGCTGCGGATCACGGTACAGGTCCGTCGTCTCCGCGAGCTCCACAATGCGGCCGAGATACATGACCGTGACCCGATCGCTGACGTGCTAAACGAGGGTCAGGTCGTGAGCAATGAAGCGGTAGGTCAACCCGAGTTCGCTCTGCAGGTCAGCGAGCAAGTTGATGCCCTGCGCCTGAACCGACGCATCGAGCGCGCTCACTGGTTCAGTCAGGATCAGGAAGTAGAGTTCGACCGAAAGCGCACGGGCGATGTCCAGACGCTGACGTTGGTCCCCGCTGAACTCGTGCGGATACCGGTCGATGTGCTCCGCCCGAAGGTCAACTTTCCCAGGGAGTTCGACCAACCGCTCACGCCGGTTCCGCCCCCCCCAGTCCGTGAACTTTCAGGACCTTCTCGAGCATTGCGGCAACAGACATCCACAGATTCAGAGAGCCGAACGGACCTTGAAAGACGATCAGCGTCGCCAAGTCCACGCTTCGGTCCCGTATCGGGAGGCAACCAGATGCTCGGCCGTTTCCAGTTCGTCAGACCGGTACGCGCCGACGCTCCACGCACCCCGGAATGCGCTTTCCATTTCACGTGTTACCGCTGCGGCCACTTGGTCGGATCCAACGCCCGACACCAGCGCATCCAATGTCACGGGATTTCCGCCCTCGGCAGATGCTGCAGGCCAATCGTCACCGACACAAATCGTGGCGAGCCTCGACTGGTCCTCCGTGAGGAGAATCGACCCGTGCTGCAGCAGGGCTCCATCAACCCTCGCCTGAGCGCTACCCACAAGCTTTCGGCCCTCGGAAACCACCTCGCCCTGAGCTGGAGACTGGAAGCAGGGCCCGGAAGCGAGGGGAGCGATACCACCTGAACCCGACATCGTGACGGGCGCCCCGAGCGACTGAAGCGCCGAGGCCAGCGCCCGATTGATTTCGATATAGCCCGCCCGTGCACCGCCGATCCGGCGCATCGGCGCGACGACCGAGTACGTGAGTTCCGCGTCGTGGAGGACTGCTCGCCCGCCCGTGGGCCTGCGCACCAGATCGATGCCCAGTTCGGTGGCACGCTCAAGCGAATACCGGCCAGCCGCAGGCTCATTTCTGCCGAAGGAGACAGTGGGCGACTCCCAGTCGTACAAACGAAGGACAGCCTCATCAACGCAGAGATTCGAAGCGAGCGCGTGATCGATAGCCATGTTCCAGGCGCCAGACCTCGGTGGATCGTGCAGGACCCGCCACGACAGCGCGGCGCGGGTCGGGCCTCTGGTTCCGCCGGTTGACCCGGGCAGCGTGGTCATCGTCATCAGCTCGGAGTCATGCGTTTTCCGTCATCGTGCCGCTATTCGTCCGAGTACGCCTCGATCGGTGGACACGAGCACATCAGGTTCCGATCACCGTACGCATTGTCCACTCGCCTGACCACCGGCCAGAACTTCATGTCCCTGGTCCAGGGAGCGGGCCAGGCTGCATGGCTACGCGTATACGCATGGTCCCATTCATCTCCCGTCACCATCGCCGCGGTGTGTGGCGCATTTTTCAGGGCATTGTCTTCGGTGTCGGAAATGCCGATCTCGACCTGTTCGATCTCAACGCGTATCGAAATCAAGGCATCTACAAAGCGGTCAAGCTCACGCATGTGCTCTGATTCAGTCGGCTCGATCATGAGCGTGCCAGCCACCGGGAATGACACTGTCGGCGCATGAAAGCCGTAGTCGATGAGGCGCTTCGCCACGTCCTCCTCAGTGATGCCTGTCGTCCGCTTGAGAGGACGCAAGTCAACGATGAACTCATGCGCGACGAGGCCGTGCTCACCTCGATAAAGAATGTCAAAATGCGGCTCGAGTCGCTTCGCCATGTAGTTGGCATTGAGAATCGCGATCTCTGAAGCGCGCCTTACTCCAGTCCTGCCGAGCATCGCAATGTAAGCCCAGGAGATGACGAGAATGCTCGCGCTCCCCCACGCGGCTCCCGACACCGCACCGATCGCCTTGGAGCCACCGGTCTGCTGAACGGTATGACTCGGAAGGAATGGAGCCAGCTTCTCGTTACAGCAGATCGGCCCCATGCCCGGACCGCCGCCACCGTGTGGAATGGCGAAGGTCTTGTGCAGGTTGATGTGGCAGACGTCAGCTCCGTAGTCGCCCGGTCGTGCGAGGCCAACCTGTGCGTTCAGATTCGCTCCATCCAGGTAGACCATGCCACCGTTCTCGTGCACCATCCGACAGGCATCACTGATGCCTTCCTCGAACACACCGTGGGTCGACGGATAGGTGACCATGAACGCGGCCAAATTAGCAGAGTGTTCGGTCGCCTTCGCTTGAAGATCGTCGAGGTCGATCGTGCCCTCAGTCGTGCTCTTTACCACGACGACTTTCATACCAGCCATGACCGCAGAAGCGGGATTCGTGCCGTGAGCGGAAGAAGGAATCAGACACACGTTGCGGTGAGTGTCACCGCGATCCTCATGGTAACCACGGATGACAAGCAGCCCCGCGTACTCCCCCTGAGCTCCCGAATTCGGCTGGAGCGAGGTCGCGGTGAATCCGCTGATCTCGGCGAGCCAAGTCTCAAGCTCCCGAAAGATCGTCGCGTAGCCCTCAGTCTGGTCGGCGGGCGCACACGGATGAAGACCCCCAATCTCGGGCCAGGTCACCCCAGCCATCTGGCTGGTCGCATTCAACTTCATCGTGCACGATCCAAGCGCGATCATGCTCGTGTTCAAAGAGAGATCACGAGATTCGAGCTTGTGCAGATACCGAAGCATCTCGGTCTCAGAATGGTAGCGATTGAAGACCTCATGCTCGAGGTATCCCGAGGTGCGTCGAGCCCACTCCGGTAGTCCGGGCGCACCCCCATCTTCGGATAGTGAGCGAGCAGAGAAGGTCGGCTTCGCTCCACCATTGAACGCGATGAACAGGTCATCGAGATCCTCCGGCTGTGTCACCTCGTCCAGGGCGATGCCGAGCGTGCCATCACGGAAGTCGCGAAGGTTGATTCCACGCTCGTTCGCCAACGCGAGTACGTGTCCGGCGTCCCCGTCTGGCCGCACCCTGATCGTGTCGAAAAAAACGTCCGTCAGCAGCTCATGCCCCAACAAGCCCAGTCCATCTGAAAGGACACCCGTGAGATTACGGATCCGCTCAGCAATACGACGGACGCCATCCGGTCCGTGGTACACCGCATATGCGCCGGCCATGATGGCTAGCAGCACCTGGGCGGTGCAGATGTTGGAAGTGGCCTTCTCGCGGCGGATGTGCTGTTCCCGGGTCTGCAAAGCCATCCGGAGCGCGGGCTTGCCATCCGCATCCTGTGAAACCCCGATAATTCGGCCCGGCAACTTCCGTTTGAACGACTCGCGAGCGGACATGAAAGCAGCGTGCGGCCCACCGAAACCCATGGGCACTCCGAACCGCTGTGAGTTCCCAACGACAACATCCGCGCCCCACTCTCCCGGAGGAGTGAGGAGTGCCAGCGCCATGAGATCCGTTGCGACGACAACGGTCGCATTCACTTCGTGCGCGCGGGTCGCGACCTGGCTGTAGTCCAAGACCCGGCCGTCAGTCGCAGGGTATTGGAGCAGAACCCCAAAGACATCCTCGCTGAGATCTACGCTCAAGTGATCCCCTACAAGGACCTCGATCCCGAGCGGCCATGCCCGCGTCTTCACCACGTCGATCGTCTGGGGGTGACAAAGCTCCGACACAAAGAACGTGTTCGCGTCCCCCTTCGCCTCTCCGTGAGCCAAGTGCATGGCTTCCGCAGCGGCCGTAGCCTCGTCGAGAAGCGACGCGTTCGCGATCTGAAGACCGGTCAGATCCATCACCATCGTCTGATAGTTCAGGAGTGCCTCGAGTCGACCCTGAGCAATCTCCGCCTGGTACGGCGTGTACTGCGTATACCAGCCGGGGTTCTCCATGATGTTGCGCAGTATGACGCCCGGCGTGTGCGTGTCGCTGTACCCCATCCCAAGCAACGATCGGAAGACACGATTTCCCCCTGCGATGTCCTTCAGGCGGGCCAACAGCGCGGCTTCAGTCAGGGCCTCAGGAATCGAAAGAGCGCCCTTCATCCGAATCCGTGCGGGGACCACGTCGTCCACCAGCTTGTCCACAGAGTCGTACCCGATCGTGCCGAGCATCGCGTCGAGAGAACTCGCGTTCGGGCCCAAGTGTCGCGCTTCAAAGTCCGGTGCCGCATCAATCCGTGTCATCGTATCTCTTGTGAGAGGGCCACGGCCACCCTAAGGCGGACGCGGCCCGATCCATCATAATCAGTGCAGTTTTGGGGATTCCAGCTCGGGTTAGCCGATGTGCTCCGCGTATCCGTCCGAACTGAGCAGACCAGCCACTTCGCCTGGGTCAGCCAGCTTGAGCTTTATCATCCAGCCCGCGCCATACGGGTCCGAATTCACGAGCGACGGATCATCGTCGAGTGCGTCATTCACAGCCACGACTTCGCCCTGCAGCGGGCAAAAAAGGTCGCTGACCGCCTTTACGGCCTCGATCGTGCCGAAGACATCCATCTTGCTGAAGCTCGTGCCACCATCCGGGAGTTCGACGAACACCACGTCTCCCAATTCACCCTGCGCGTAATCCGTCACTCCGATGGCGTACACACCGTCCTCGTCGGTCGGCTTCAAATATTCGTGCTCTTCCGTGTAGTGCAGATCGCTCGGGATATCAGACATTGGTGTCTCCAGCGGGTTCGTCGGGCGGGGTGTCGAATGTGCGGATCGTGGGCAACGTGCAGAGGTGTATCGCGCCTGAGGATGACGGGGTATCGGGCCGAGGTCAAGAACTCCTACCCTCGCTCGCACTCCCCCTTCTCTGCACCCGCGTTCTTGGTCTGAATCTTGAAACCCAGGCCATGTTTTGATGAACTCATTGCTCCGCTCCGTGCAGACACGGTATCCGGCGCCTCCGTACTCGCCCTGGCTGCCTCGGACGTTGTTCGTCTCGCTGCCGGTGAGACCACTCGAGGAGCTTCGGTGAGGATCAGTCAACTGATCTGTGATGGCTCCACTTGTCTCACTCATTGACGAGGTGGTGGCGGCCATTGAGGGCACCGGCTCTCTCGAAAGTGGCAGCCTCGCAGCCACACGGGCCGCTGACGATTTCCGACCCGCGATGGACGACCCGCATATGGAATCAGTACTTCGAGGTCATGCCGATCGAATACATCCCTGCCATCGCCACAGACCGCGGGCTTGGTGTCGGTCCCGGAACTCGATGACTCAAGGGCGGCCCTGGTGCTCTCCGCCAGGCTCCGTGCGTTCGCCCAGGCGAAAGAACGGGGGCATCGCGGCGCCTTCCCTCCAAACAGGTGCTCAACCGGATTAGATTCCCCAGCGAACCACTTCAGGCCCGAGCCCCAACAGTCCGATGTCGCTAATTACTTCAGCACGGCCCCCGCTCACCGACCTCACCGAGCGAGAGCGCATGTTCCAGGAAGCCGTGCGTGACTTCGCGACGGCTGAGATCGCGCCCAACGTCGCGAGGATGGACGAGACCGCACAGATGGATCCAGAACTCATCACCCAGCTTTTTGAAATGGGATTGATGGGAATCGAGATCCCCGAGTCACTCGGCGGCACGGGCGCCGACTTCTTTACGTCGGCTCTCATCGTCGAGGAACTATCACGGGTCGACCCCTCCGTGGCCGTCCTTGTGGACGTTCAGAACACACTCTTCATCAACGCACTTCTGCGTTGGGCTACGAGTGAGCAGAAAGAGCGCCTGCTCCCTCGCCTCGCGTCGGACACAGTCGGCGCATACGCACTTTCGGAGGCGGGAAGTGGCTCCGATGCGTTCGCTCTGTCATGCCGAGCAACCGTCGATGGCGACGACTGGATCCTGAACGGTCACAAGCTGTGGATCACAAACGGCCACGAGGCGGGCTTGTACATCGTCTTTGCCACCGTGGACCCGGGCGCAGGCTACAAAGGGATCACCGCCTTCCTCGTTGAGCGCGAGTCGGAGGGCTTCTCGATCGGGAAGAAGGAGGACAAGCTCGGGATTCGAGCCTCGTCGACAACTGAACTCGTCTTCGAAGACGTCCGTGTTCCCGGCGCCAACGTTCTCGGGGAGGTCGGGATGGGCTACAGGACGGCAATTGAAACGCTAAACGAAGGGAGGATCGGCATCGGTGCACAGATGGTGGGCCTCGCGCAGGGCGCTCTCGACCACACCGTCCGGTATGTTCGGGAAAGAGAGCAGTTTGGTCGGGCGATCGGATCCTTCCAAGGCGTCCAATTCCAACTCGCCGAAATGGCTACCCAGATCGAAGCTGCACGGCTCCTCGTTTACAACGCCGCGAGACTGAAGGATGCCGGCCAGCCGTTCGTGACCCAGGCCGCCATGGCAAAGCTGTTCGCCTCCGAAGCGGCCCAGAGGGTGGCGTCCACCTGCATTGACCTGCATGGTGGATACGGCTTTACCAAAGAATACCCGGTCGAAAAGTTATACCGCGACGCGAAGATCGGGACCATTTATGAAGGCACGTCCAATATGCAGAAGCAGACGATCGCCAAGGCACTCCTGCGATGATCGGACTCACGACAGGGCTCGGACTCATCACATTTGGCGTTACAGAGGCATTGTTCGTGTTCGCCATCATCACGATGCTTTTTGGGGCGAAGAAGATACCTGCCCTAGCGAAGGGCCTGGGCAGCGGTATTCGCAACTTCAAGGGCCAGTTGCGAGCACCGGACGACGACAACGACGACGACGGGGCGGTCTGACCGCGGCTGAGATCGGCTGCGGAATGAGCAGGCCCGGGGTGAAAGCGAGCCTCCCATGTCCGTAGACAAGAGACTGTCCCGTATTGCGGTCGTTCTCGATCATCCAAAGAACGTGGTGAACATCGGCGGCGTTCTTCGGGTCATGAAGAACTTCGGGATGACCGACCTGCGGCTTGTGAACCCTGACGAGTTCGACGCGTATCGTCTCGAGGGCATTGCCCACCGCACTCTCGATTTGATCGAGGCGTGCACCATGCACGACACCCTCGACGACGCCCTTTCCGACGTTTCCTACGTAGTAGGCACGACCGCGCGAAGCAGGACCGCTGGGCGTACGTACGCCCGACCACGAGAACTGGCTGTTGAGATCGGTCACCGCACCCAAGAGGGGAAAGTTGCGATCCTCTTCGGACGGGAAGACCGAGGGCTCACGAACGATGCACTCGATCGTTGTCATTCAGTGGCCATTATCCCCACGAGCCCTGAGTACTCGAGCCTTAACCTAGCGCAGGCGATGCTCGTGCTGGCGTACGAAATCTTCGTCGAGGTCGATGGCGGCAGGGAGGAAATGCCAAAGGGCCGTCGTGCCACACGACCTCCAACTCAAGGAGAGCTGGAGCAAACCTTTGATGCGCTCGCCGATGGGCTGACCCGGATCGAATTCTACAAATCCCGGAAGCCGGAAGCAGTCATGCGCACGCTCCGAACCGTGATATCACGAGCGGATCCTGACCTGCGCGAGGCGAAGCTGTTTCAAGCCGTCGGATACGAGATCGGAAATTTCCTCGATCGCGAGGAGATCGCAGGACCAGGGGCTCCTTCGAGGAGTCGGTCCGCGCCAGCCGGGGAGCCAGTTGGTGATTCAGACGACAGCCCAACAGAATAGCTCCACCTTGAAGCGCTTCCCGCGACAAATGGCACATTGTGGGTAGGCCACGGGCCACACATTATGGGTGCGCTGTAGCCAATTTTGGGTTGCCATGACCCGACACGAAAATTGACGCCTAGCCATGTCTCAATCCGATCGCCAAAGCACGGTTACTCAGGATGCGGATCGCTACCGCAACCTGCTTGAGGCCAGCCAACGGCTCGGGGCGAAGCTCAGCCCCGAGGAGCTTCATGAGGCGATTTATCGAGAGGCATCTCAGGTCGTCAGCGCTCCAGGCTTCTACCTCGCACTCTACGATCAAGGTCGAGACCTCGCACGCGTCGTATATCGAGCCGAACACGGTCATGGCCGAGAGGTTGATGTGCCGTTTCGAGGGTCCGACTCAGGAGTCATCACAAGTCAGAAACCCTCAGTCGTCAGCGATGTCACACCTGATGCATTTCTGCAAGCGCTGAATGAAGACGTACCGGATCCGGCCACTTCCGCGATCGTCGCTCCGCTCATACATAATGGGCGGGTGCTTGGTGTGATCTGCGCTCAGAGCTACGAGGACGAGGCTTATTCTGATTCGGAGCTCAAGGTCCTAGAAGGAATCGGGAGCGTGGCCGCCGTGTCCATATATAACTCGCAGCAGCTCGCTGATCTGGACCGGCGGCGGAGAGAGGCTGAACAGCTCGAGGAGATCGGGCGTGCGCTGACCGGAAAACTGGACCCGGATCAGGTCGTGGGCCTCGTTATTTCTGCGGTCTCCGATGTTCTTGATGTCGATGGAGTAGCCGTCTGGCTCAAGGATCCACGCAAAGTCGGTATGTTCAGCGTTGCTGACTCTGGCGGAGAGATCGCGCTTCCCATTGGGCTCGAGTGGGAGCTCGCTGGCGAACTACTCGACCGGCTCGTCGATCAGAGCGAGCCCGTGATGCTGGACAACCTAGTCAACTCTAAGGACCTACCGGATCACGTCGCTGAGCACCTCACAGGGGGATCCGTCGTCGGGGTACCGCTGGTGTTCGGCGGACAAGTCGAGGGTGTGCTCACCGCGGGCAGTCGGCAGGCCTACCGGTTCACCCGCGAGGATGTCGCCGTGCTGCAGCGGCTTGCCAGTCAGGCCTGCGTTGCGTTGGGGAACGCTCGCTTGCATGCGAACCTCCACGCCCTGTCCCTGACAGACCCGCTCACCGCCCTACCAAACCGCCGGTGTCTCCAGATTCATCTGGATCATGAGGTCGCCGCCGCCCGCCGCGGTCGCCCCATGTCGATCGCTATTTTCGATATCGACAACTTCAAACGCTACAACGATACCCTTGGCCATGTCGCCGGAGACGAAATTCTCGTAGCCATCGGCCAAGTGCTTTCTGCCGAAAACCGTGCGATGGATATCGTGGCCCGCTATGGAGGCGATGAGTTCGTGTCGGCGCTTTCCCAGACAGACATCGAGGGGGTGCGACACTTCGTGGAACGCGTCCAAAAGCGTATCGGCGAGAATGAGACTCTCGTGAAGTTTGGAATCTCCATATCGATTGGATGCGCTGAATTCGATCCGGGAACGATGGCGAGCGTAAACGATCTACTGCGGGCCGCAGACGCCGACATGTACGAGGCGAAAGCGAAGAGACATGCAGCTGAAGGCCGCCGAGAAGTAAGGACCGTCCGTCGGGGAGACGCTTAGTCACCGCCGACTGAGCGCACTCTGATCAATGGATGCCATACCGGAGCCAGCAGGTGCCACGGCTCTCAGGCCAAGGGTAGGATCGGCGAGAACTCCAACACCTCACCGGTTCACAGCCCCCTAAGACGTCACTCCCAGCACAACCACCTCATAGACAACCACCGAATCCGGCGGAACGAGCTGGTTTCCCTGCAAGTCAAATAGCCCCAGGCCGCCATAAGCACGGTTAGGCGGAACAATCATCAGTCGCTTACCGCCAACCCGAGTGTTCAGAATTCCGTCTTCAATTCCTGAAACCACCCTGTTGTTGCCCATGAGAAAGGTGATCTCTCCCATCTGGAACTGAGTCCCGTCTGGGAGCCAGCCAGTAAGCAACACGGTAATCGCCAGGCCGAAAGCGGCCTCATCCCCGCTCCCTTCAACGATGTCTTTGAAGTACACGCCCGTGCTGCGTCGCTGCATCGTGGTGAGGTCGATACCCAAGCTCGCCGCGAACTCCGTCTCCGAGACGACATCGACTACCTCAGTCGGTGTTTCACTACACGCGACCAGGGCGGTGAGGACCAGGCCGAGCGACATCCGTCGGGCTAGCTTGGGCACTCGAAAGGAACCCATGGTCAGTTCCCCTGCGCGGTGCCGCCGCCTGTCGGATCAAGCGGAATCGAGTCGACCGTGATATCGAACACGAGGACCGATCCGGCGGGTATCGCGCTCTGGACCTGATCTCCGTAGCCCAGCTCCGGCGGGATCACGACCTTCCGCGTTCCTTTCTCCAACATGCCCAGCACCCCCTGCTCGAAGCCGGCGATGACCTGTCGTTGCCCCATGAGAAAGCTGAACTCGCCGGTGCCGAACTGGCTTCCGTCGGCCAGATAGCCGGAGTAGGTCACGAGCAACTCTGAGTTACTAAGCACCTCTAAGCCAGCGCCGATTTCGAGATCCTCGATGTAGACCCCCGAAGGGAGCATTTCCATCCGGGCGAGATCTACGTTCAGGCTCGTCGCGAATTCCAGCTCCTCGACCACTTGGGTCGAACTGTTATCGCAGGCGCCCAAAGCGGCGCCAAAGGCGAGGGAGAGAAGCCCTCCGGCTCTTGAGTTGAGCTTCTTCATACGGACCATCCGTCTCAATAGTCGAATCAGTACCAGATCAGCCATCCCACCAGCCCGTTCCCTTCGCCACACGTCCCGCTCAGAAGCGAGGCTCGCGCGACTCAAAGAGGGCTTCGCGGCCTAGGAACCTGCCGCACCACAAAAAGGTCAGCCTCTCCAGCCTTCTCGCGGAAGTACTCCTTTCTTTACGCTAGCCAGTCCATTGGATTTCGCGCCAGATATGAAAGCGCCGCCTAGTGACCAGCGCAGCAGATCCAGTACCCGAGAAACGACTCCCTAGTCACCAGCCACAGGCACCGGCAATTCCGCCTCGAGCGGTTCCGGATCGACCATCGGCTGCCACAGCTGCAGGACCGGGAACGTCGAGAAGAACCAGCGAACGGATCCGAGATAGAGCCCCAAGAACATCAAACCGATGAGCGGCTGCCAAATGGTGAAGACGGGGTCCCCTTCGTGGTGCAGGCTCGGCGCCACCATACCGTACCGCTCAAGCCAGAGGCCGAGCATGATGATCGAAGCGAAGAACCCGTAGATCGGCGGCTTCATCTTCGGCTTCCGACCGATGAGCCCAATGAACGGCACAACGAAGCAGAGCAGGACCGTGATGGTCGAGTAGGTACCCCAGGTTATTCCGGAGCGACGGATGATCCACGCCTGCTCCCAGGGCAACTTGCCGTACCAGATGACAATGTACTGGGAGAAGAAGAGATATCCCCAGAAAACGGTGAAGGCGAATGTCAACTTGCCGATGTCGTGGCGTTGCTGAAGCCCGATCAGGTTTGAGATGTCTTTGTGCTTAGTCCGCAGATAGATGCTCCACAAACCGGTCACAGCTACGCCACCCCAGAACGCTCCCATGAAGTACCAAGGGCCAAACATGGTGCTGAACCAGTGCGGCTCCAGCGACATTGCCCAGTCGTACGCGACGATCGTCATGACGAAGGCGTAGATGAGCGCCATCGCGGGGCCCATCGTTGTCATGCGATGGTAACTGTTGACCTCTTCCTGTTCCTGACCCATCCAGCCCTGGGCGAGCTTGGTACGCCAGGAGGCCCGCCGTGCGTCATCTTCGTCAGCACCTGCTGTCCGGCCCATATCCGGCCGGACCGCAAGGTAGACGAAGTAGCAGCCGAGACCGAATAGGACCGCGAGACCGACCACATTTCGTGTGATCAGAAACGGCATATTCAGGTAAGCTGCCTTTTTTTGAACGATGGCATCGGTGGCCATCATCTCGATCCACGGGAAGTAACTGTCCCCGAGGAAGAGCATCGGCAGCATCAGTACGAAGGCGATGGGCAGGAACGCCGCACTCGCCTGACTGACACGCCGCACAGACCAGTTCCACTTCGCCTTCACGATCCAAGTTGCGATCGCAAACATGACGCTTCCCATCGCGATGCTTGAGAAGAACATCCAGTTCGTGATGTAACTGACCCAAGCCGACTGCGCATCCTGTGTCAGCCGTACGACAAACGCGAGGAGACCCACCACGAAGAACGCGGCGGTGACCATCGTCATCGTCTTGTCGCGGGGGAGATACCGGACCGGGACCTCGGAGGGAATGTGATGATGCATGTTAGTTCCCCGCCTCGCTCTGGAGCTGTCTCACGTAGTTCACCACGTGCCAACGGTCAAAGTGAGTGATCCGACTGCCGTACTCGGGCATAAGCCCTCGGCCGACACGCACCATGGCATAGATATATTGGTCCGAATACGCGGCGACTTGTGCCCCCGATACATTGTATACCGGAAGCAAGGGGTGCTTGTCAGCGATGTTGGCATTCGCGCCGACGCCGTCCGGCCCGTGACAAACCACACAGAACCGGTTGTAGATCTCTTCGCCTCGCTCGAGAGACGCAGGCGACGTCGGATCCGTCGGATTCGTCATCCCTTGAATCGCAGGGCCGCCCACGCCCGGCACACCGAGCTCGAACTGCGTGAAGTAGGGAATCACCACTCCTTCGGGCTGACCGAGATTCACGGTACCGTCCTCAGCGGGATAGTTGCCCGCAGAAAAGGGCACCGCATTCTCAGGTGCCCTGCGCGGATTCTCGTATGGGTCAAACGAACGCTGATCGCGCATCGAGCGTCCGAACACAGCCACCATCCCGTCGTCCAGAGGCTTGCAACCGCCGAGTGTCATCAGTGCGAGAACGGCCACCATCGGGCGTAGTATCCTCGACTGGGTCGTAGCGCGCTTACGCATCGGCGGCACCCTCACGAAGCTCGATGGGTTCCCCTGCGTTCATGATCTTCCGTGCTTCCTCAAGGCGATCACCATCCGCCTCGATGTAGACGCCGTACCGTCCCGCTGTGAACTCAGGGTCGTAGACGACCGCGGGCTTCACGTTGGGGAGGCGGCTCAGAATGAAAAGTCCGATGACCGTGGACAGTGCACCGAACAGCACAGTCATCTCGAAGGCGATCGGCACAAATGCGGGAATCGATATGATTGGCTTTCCACCGACGACCAGCGGCCACTCAGCCGACGTCCAGCTCGTGAACGCAAACCCTGCAGCGGTGCCCGTCAGCGCGCCGACGAGCGTGAACACACGGACAGGACTCTGATCGTAGCCAAGCGCATCCTCAATGTGATGCTCTGGATACGGAGCGTAGGCTTTGATGTCCTTGAAGCCAGCCTTTCTCAATCCTTCGATCGCATCGACCGTCGAGTCGAGGTACTCGTACGAGGCGAGAATTCCTTGCGCGGTACTCATGTGTGCGCCTCTTCGGCCGCATGGTCGGAATTCTTCTTCCGCATCGGCGGAGGCAGAACCTCCTTGAGCTCCTGAATCGCGATGGGCGGAATCAATCGCGTGAAGAGCAGGAACCAGAACGAGAACCAGCCGAAGCTCCCGACCAGAATCATCATCTCGACGGTTGATGGCCGGTAGATACCCCAGGCGAACGGCTCATATTCATGGTGCAGCGACGTCACGACGATGACGTACCGCTCGAACCACATCCCGATATTCACGAAAATCGAGATGGCGAAGAGAGCGGGGATCGAGCGCCGAACACGCTTGAACCAGAGCATCATTGGAACGAAGCCGTTGCAGATCAGCATGATCCACGTGGCCCACCAGTACGTTCCGAAGAGCCTGTTCCAGAAAGCGGACCGCTCGATTTCCTCTCCGCTGTACCAAGCGAGAAAGAACTCGGAGAGGTATGCGTAAAAAACGATCATCGACGTGAGTAGGCACAGTTTCGCCATCGCGTCGAAGTGCTTCACCGTCAGATAGGCTTCGAGCCGGAAGACCTTGCGAAGCGGAACGGTGAGAGTGATCACCATCGCCACGCCCGAGTAGATCGCACCTGCGACAAAATACGGCGCGAAAATCGTGGCGTGCCAGCCTGGGACGATCGACATCGCAAAGTCCCACGACACGACCGAGTGGACTGAAAGCACCAGCGGCGTCGCGAGAGCCGCGAGGAAGATGTAGGCCTTCCCGAAGTGGTGCCATTGACGGTCCGTGCCCTGCCAGCCCAACGAAATCACGTTGTACAGCTTCCGACGCAAGCCCGTGGCGCGGTCACGCGCTGCCGCGACATCGGGGACAGTCCCGAGGTAGAAGAACACCGCAGAGACCGTGAAATACGTGGTGACCGCAAAGACATCCCAGACCAATGGCGACTTGAAGTTCGGCCAGAGAAAACGCGAGTTCGGGTACGGGATGAGCCAATAGGCATGCCACACCCGCCCAACGTGAATCAGCGGGAAGAGTCCCGCGGTCATCACAGCGAAAACCGTCATGGCCTCCGCGGCCCGATAGATGGATTGACGCCATGGCGCGCGGAACAAGAACAGAATGGCCGAAATCAGCGTTCCGGAGTGGGCGATACCAACCCAGAACACGAAGGTGGTGATGTAGACACCCCAACCGACTGGCGACATCAGGCCACTGACGCCGATGCCTTTGTAGATCTGGTAGAACCAGGCTCCCAGGAACATGCCGACGCCCGCCACGGACAGCCCGAAGAGCATCCACCACACCTTACCGGGGGTGGACATCATCTTCAGGACATCGCGGTTTACATCATCGAGACGCTTGACGTCCGGATGAGTCAGGGCACCACGTTCTCTGGATCCAGGAGTGTTCATCGGCATCAGCCGTGCCCTCCCGATACCTCGTGGAACGTGACCTTCTTCAGGTAGTTCACAGCCGGCTGCGTGTTGATGAGCTCGTCGAGCACCTTGTAGGTCCTCTCGTTGGCGACGATCTCGGAGACACGCGATTCAGGATCCCGAATGTTTCCAAACACAATTGCTTCGGCCGGACAACTCTGCTGACAAGCCGGCACGATCTCGCCGTCTCGCACGTCGCGACCCTCCTCCAGCGCCGCTCGGTTTTCCGCATCACGGATTCGCTGCATGCAGAAGGAGCACTTCTCCATGATACCGTTCGTGCGAACAGTGACGTCCGGATTCCACTGCCAAGTCATCGGCTCAGGGACGTTCTCATCCGTGTACCGATACCAATTGAAAACGCGAACCTTGTAAGGGCAGTTGTTCGCGCAGTACCGGGTCCCGACGCAGCGATTGTAGATCTGCGCGTTGACACCTTCGGGTGTGTGGTACGTCGCATAGACAGGGCAAACCGGCTCACACGGCGCATTCCCACAGTGCTGACAAATCATCGGCAGGAAACGGACGTCGAGCTCACTCGCCTGTGTAGCATCGACATGCTCGTAGTACCGCTCGATGCGGACCCAATTCATGTCACGGCCCATGACCACTTGGTCTTCTCCGACCCAAGGCACGTTGTTCTCGGCATGACAAGCTGTCACACAAGCGCTGCACCCCGTGCACTTGTCTAGGTCGATCGCCATCGCCCAGCGCGGCCCTTCGTGGGCATCCGCGTAGAGGCCGTGATCTGCACCAGGGAGAGGGAAAGCGGTGGCCGCTCCATCATGTGCCGGAACCGGCTGAACACCCCCGTATCCCTGCAATTCCTGCAGTTCCTCATGATGCGCACCCTCCGCCTCGGCCTCTTCATGACCCAGGCTCGCGAAGGCTATCGCCGGCGCGATCGGACGATCGTACTGCTGGTTCGACCCCTCGATTGTCGCCATCCGACGGCGTTCACCGGTCGGAACGACCGACACCGTGGTCACAACCATCACGAAGGCGCCCGAAGGCTGTTCAGCGATCGCAGGCAAAAGGTCCAGAGCGTTGACGCCCTGTCCTGTCGCCCACCGGCCCATCTTCGTATGGCCACCGCCCAGCGCCAGCGCGACCGAATCTTCTCGGATCCCGGGGTAGGTCCAGACCGGCACATCGACAGTGCCGTGCGGAGAAGTGACCGTCACGATGTCACCCTCGCGAACTCCCCGAGCCTCGGCTGTAACTGGATTCATCTCCAGCCACGAATGCCATGTGATCTTAGAAACCGGGTCAGGTAGCTCCTGCATCCAGGGACTGTTGGAAAAATCTCCACCCCCGAACTTCGGAGAGGGGTGCACGATCAACGTGAGATCGCCGCCCTGATCGAAGGCCGGCACGTCAAAGCTCAGGGCCAAATCAGGTGACCGGAGCTGGGGCATCATCGCCGCACGGGCCATGCCCATTTCCATGACGCCCGTCCGGAGGTGGCTGCGCCACATCTCCTCAAAGGCCGCCGGATCGTTCGCGTGCATCGCCTGGTGAGGCGCCCGCAGATACTCGTAGAATGTCGTCGCGCCGAGGTCATTGCCGAGGTGAGCGGAGACGGAAATGAGTGCGTCTCCAGCCTGCTTCGAGTCAAAGTGCGGCACAGCCTGCATGACTGGCTGCTGAATTCCGGTCACGCCCTCACGCGGGTTTGAATCGCCCCACGATTCGAGAAAGTGTCGGTCCGGCATAATGAGGTCCGCGAGAGCGGTCGTCTCATCCATGGCGGAAGCAAAGGACACCTTGAACGGTACTTGCTCGAACGCGCTGTTGAATCCGGAGGCCTCAGGAAGCGAGTACGCCGGGTTCGTACCGTGAACGATCGCCACACCGACCTGCCCGCTCGCCATGGCATTGATCGCGGCAGCCATGTCCGAGAACGAAGTCGAGGCTGCTGTGGGTCCGCCACCAATGTTGATGGTGCTCCCGATATTGCCCGCAACGTCATTCAGAATCAGAACTGCCAGATTCGCCGCGGTTGCGTTCCGATGGTGCGCTCCAACTCCGGGCCCCATGGCGAGGCTCGGACCTTCACTCGAGAAACGGTCAGCGAGTTCACGGATCGACTCTTCACTCACACCGGCGGCTTCGGCTGCCCCCGCGATGCTGTAAGACTGCAGCAGGTTCGCGTACGGGCCGGTCGGGTTCGGACCCGCGATATGCGACGCCATTCCGAGTGCGACAGCGGCTTCGGACCCAGGTCGGATCGGAATCCACTGGTCAGCGTTAAGCCCGGTCGTCGAGAGCCGCGGCCCTAGGTATACGAAACGCCCCTTGTCGTTCCCCTCGGCATCGACCGCGCTCATCTGGGCGAGGCCCTTGTTGTGCGCTACCGGCGAGGAACCGCCGTCGATGAAGTCGTTCCCAAACGAAAGGAGGACCCGAGCCCGCCCTACGTCATACGACGGGAGTTCGTCCACTCCGTAGGCGATGCGAGTCGCCTCACGAAGCGGGGCGTCTGACACCGCGTCGTATTCGACTCTCGTGCCGCCGACTCCCGCAACGAACTGATCGACGAGCCTGCTCATGGTCGGGCCCATGTGCCCGCCAACGAACATGACGTTGCCGCTGGTACGAATCCGCGCCGCGAGCAACCGCTCAGCCTCGTCCCATGTCCCCTGACGGAAGCGATCGCCCTCGCGGATCATCGGCCCGTGAAAACGATCGGGATTGTAGAGGTGCTGAAGCGTCGCGTGCCCGCGTGAGCAAAGCCCGCCCTGGGAAACCGGATGGTCGGGGTTGCCCTCGACTTTTACGGCCCGCCCTTCACGGGTCCGCACCCACATACCGCACTGCGCCGAGCAACCGCCACAGGTCGTCGCATACCACGTTGCCACGCCAGGCGTGATCTCTTCGTCCGCAACTACATAAGGAAGGAGCTTCTCGACCTCGCTGGTGCCGCAGCCGGTCATGGTCGCTCCGGCGCCGGAGACGCCTAGGACCTTAAGGAAGTCGCGTCGCTTGATGCCGTCAGTCATATGGTTTGATTCTCCCAGCTAGTAGTGACAGACGGAGCAGTCTGTGGATGCCTGCTGCTCGCCGGTCGCCGGATCCGGCTCCCGATGGCATTCCACACACCAACCCATGTTGTCACCACCCCAGACCGGGTCTCTCTCGGAAAGCACGCCCATCTCCTGTACCTCACCGTGACACTGCTGGCACTCAAGGCCTGCACTGACGTGCCGCATGTGAGGGAAATGGGCATGGTCGGAAATCTTGTAAATACGATTCCATGGAATCGGCTCGTCACGATCCATGTACTCCTGGATCTTCGCGATCTCGGTTTGCTGCTCCGGGGTCGTGCCCTGCACGACTTGGTGGCAGCCCCAGCACGTCGAGACAGGCGGTATACCTGCGTCAACCGAGCGTTCTGCCGAGAAGTGGCAGAACTGGCAGTTCATGTTGTTCTGCCCGGGCTCGCTGCCCGCATGTTGATCATGGGGAAAGGCAATGGGCTGCCCAGATTCGGCCACTACGGCCTCACCCTCGGCACCCCCACCCTGAACAAAGGCGAGACCCCCCAGCGCAAACACGCAGGCGAGTCCTCCGATCAGCCAGTTCTTTTTCATGTCGAAGCCACGGCTCTCTGGCAAGGCATCGCGCCCTTGAGAAATCGGGCGCAAGGTGGGTTTTTCCGCGTCACACAAGGCTTGTGACAAACAGAACTTGACCCTTGAAACGGCATGAAGCTACCGGAATCCCGCGTGCGAGGTCAAGACGGACGAGGCCCCCGATCAAGAACCCTTTTCGCCACGCGAGTGTTATATTTTTTCGCCTTCGACCCGCCCGTGTGAGGCGCATCTTTGTCCGACACGACCGCTGCCGTACAGACGAGCGAATCTCACCCCTCTCTCGAACTGCTCGACCACCTCGTTCAGGAGGTCGAGACTGTCTTTCACGGGAAGGGAAAGGTTGTCCGCCTCGCCGTCGCCGCCCTGCTCGCGCGCGGCCACATTCTCTTCGAGGACGTACCCGGCGTGGGCAAGACCACGCTCGCCCACGCGCTTGCCAAGGCGCTCGGCCTGAGCTTCCGCCGGATCCAGTTCACCTCTGACCTGCTTCCATCGGACGTACTCGGGGTCTCAATCTACAACCCCCAAACGGCACAGTTCGAGACACGGAAGGGCCCGATCTTCACGAACGTCGTGGTTGCAGATGAGATCAATCGTGCCCCGCCGCGGACCCAGAGCGGGCTTCTCGAAGCGATGCAGGACGGTCGCGTCACGATCGACGATCAGACGTTTGACCTTCCTTCGCCGTTCATGGTCATGGCGACACAGAATCCGCTCGAGCATCATGGAACGTACCCGTTGCCCGAGAGTCAGCTCGACCGCTTCCTGATGCGCATCACGATCGGCTACCCAGACGATGAGGCAGAACGCAAGATCCTGACAGAGTCTAGGTCACTGGCTCCGGTGGTCGATCGCCTGCGAACAGTGCTGTCGCCCGCTCAGGTGAGCGCCTTGCAGGATCGTATCGAGGAGGTAGTGGTGGATCCCGCGATCCTCGACTACCTCATGGCGATCGTCCAGAGGACGCGCACCACGCCAAAGCTGCGAATGGGTGTCAGCCCTCGGGGGAACATCTCTGTGTTCAGGGCCGCTCGCGCGTATGCGCTGACTCGGGGAC
This sequence comes from Longimicrobiales bacterium, assembly GCA_028823235.1. Taxonomy (NCBI): domain Bacteria; kingdom Pseudomonadati; phylum Gemmatimonadota; class Longimicrobiia; order Longimicrobiales; species Longimicrobiales bacterium. The sequence goes on from JAPKBW010000010.1 coordinate 101,829, forward strand.
GGACCTATCTGATTCCGGACGACGTGCGCGATCTCATTATCCCGTGTCTGGCTCACCGGATTCTTCCCGCCGGTGCTTCCGGTAGCACGTACGACGTCCATAACGAGACCGCGGTGATCCTCGAAGGTATCCTCGGAGAGGTCGAGGCTCCGTTTTGACCGTCCGGTGATAGGACGACTGATCGCTAGCCTTCGGAGCACGCGCGCGCGACTCCGCGCCTGGCGGCGCATTCATTTCACCTCGGGCGGGATCGCTTTCACGTTAGGAACGGTGGCTGTCGCGTGCGCCGCGATGAATACCGGCAACAACCTCTTATACCTGTTGATGGGCTCGATGCTGGGCTTCATCACGGTCAGCATCTGGCTCTCCGAGCAAGCGATCCGCGGGCTGCGAATCGAGAGGCGCTCCCCACGAGCTGTCACCGTCGGTCACGACCTGCGCCTTACCTATGAGGTCACGAACCAGAAGACCCGTCTGCCGTCGCTCGCGGTGGAAATCTCGGAGGACGGCCTCCCGGACCGAGCATTTCTCGCCCACGTGCCGCCCGGAGGCCATGAGACCGTGTGTTCGCTCAACTCGTTCGTGCGGCGCGGCATCTATTCGCTGAACATCGTGACTCTCTCGACAGGCTTTCCCTTCGGCCTCTTCCAGAAAGAACGTGACGTTGAGCTCGCCGGCGAAATCCTGGTCTGGCCACGGACGGATCGGCCAGTGCGAGAAACGAGCCCGGGTTCGGGAGGTACCGCACGTGCCAGCTCCGCAGCCAAAGGAGCCACAGGGTCGCGCGGCGAGTACCGGAGCCTGCGAACATACCGAGCCGGAGATGACTCTCGGGACATCCACTGGAAATCGTCCGCCCGAATGCGTGAACCCGTGATCCGGGAGTACGAGCGAGACGGTGTCGAGACACGATGGATCTGCCTGGATCTGGGCGCGGAACCAGGTGAAGCGGCAGAGGTCGCAGTCGAGGTCACAGCATCGCTGGCCGCAAGGGCGATAGCTCAACAACGGCCGTTCGCACTCGTGTCTGGCAAGGACGTACTGGAGCCCGGGGATGGCGTCGGTCAACTCGAACGTGCGCTCGACATCCTCGCGCGCGCCGATTTCCGTCCGGACGCGCCCGCACCCGCACCCCCGATCGATCTGCAGGCGTGTGTCCTTGTTTCGGTCGACGGACGTCCAGGATTCGGCGACACGATTACTGTTGGGAGAGAAGCGACGCTTCGCCTCGAGAAAGAGTACGATTCTTGAATCTCCGCCTCGTCCATCGACGCCTGGCAGTACTCATGGGCCTCGCCGGCCTGGCTGCATTCGCGGGGAGAGCAGGGTTCGAGCCGATGCCGGCGTCGCTCGCCATCATCGCACTTGGAGTCGCACTGTTCTGGCACCCGGAGAAGGCGCTCTCCGACCGGCTCGAGCGCGTCTGGTTACCACTCGCCGCATTACTCGCAGGCAGGGCGCTTTTTCATTTCTTCGTGGTCCGCGACGACATAGTAATTCCGGTGGTCGACCTGCTCCTGCTGCTGCTCTCAGCGGAGGCCCTAAGGGCGCTCGAATCGCGCAATGACCTTCGGCTGTACGCTCTCTCGTTCGCCCTCATCCTGGCGGCGACCGCATATCGCCCGGGCATACTTTTCCTGATAGCCTTCGTCGCCTATGTGGGCTTGGCGACGGTGACTCTCATGGTGGGGCACCTCCGGCGGCAGTCGGAGCGCCATGGAGTCGCAGAGGCGCTCCTAGGTCGGGGCATGCTGGCAACAACGGGAGCACTGTCGGGAGTAATCCTGGCCGTCGCGCTCGTCATCTTCGTGACCTTCCCTCGCGTGTCTCAGGGCTGGGCTGGGCGGGGTGACACCCCGGTCACCTCGATCGCAGGCTTCAGTGATCAGATCTCAATCGGTGAGCACGGGTCGACGATTCTCGGGAATCCGCAGATTGTGCTAAGGGTCGAGTTCCCGGACGGCCGGCCAGGCAATGTGGGTGACCTGCATTGGCGTGGTCGATCCTATGACCGATTTGATGGCGTCCGCTGGATCCGGTCCCAGAATCTTCCACCATCCGCCGCCCCGACCTCGTGGTACAGGGAACGATGGAGTGGAGAAATCATTGAACAGAGAATTTTCGGAGCTGCGCTCGACGAGAGAGTGCTGTTCGCGTTGCATCCGGCGCTCGTCATCGACTCGGACAACGGCATCCAGCCGCTGTTCGACAATGCCGGAGACTACCTCTACTGGGGTTCTGGCACACCGGCTTACACAGCCTTCTCTCCCTCAGGAATTCCCTCCGCTGAAGACCTGAGGCGTCCCGCGAGAGGATACCGCCCGTCTAACGATCACTTTCTTCAGTTGCCGCGAAGGCTCGACCCAAGGATCGCCGAGCTCTCGGACTCACTGACCGCTGGCATCGACAATCGATACGACCAGGCTGTCACCATTCGGAACTGGCTACAGACGTTCGGCTATACCCGCCAACTCCCGACCACCGCTCGCCAAGCCACACTTGAGCACTTCCTCTTCGAACGGCGTGCCGGGCATTGCGAATATTTCAGTACAGCTATGGTCGTCATGCTCCGAAGCCTTGGCATTGAAGCGAGAAACGTGAACGGATTTCTCGGCGGCCAGTGGAGTGACTTCGGGAACTACCTAGCGGTGACGCAGAATGAGGCGCATGCCTGGGTGGAAGCGTGGTTCCCGGGATACGGCTGGGTGACGTTTGACCCGACCCCATCCGGCGATGGCTCGACCGAAATCTTCTCCTCGTGGTTCTGGCCGGGCCGCATTCTCTTCGACGGAATTCAGCACGGCTGGAACAAGTGGGTGCTCGACTACAGTGTTGATGACCAGGTTGGTATCTTCGCGGGATTACTCGGAGAGCGAACTGGCGAACAGGACGCCCCATCCGCCCCACTGAGCGACGAACGGGGTCCGGTTCCGCTTGGCTTGGTCGCATTGCTCACAGTCGCGGCCCTGGGCGTGTACGGGGCGCGTCGGGGTGGCCAACGCCTCGGTCCCTCGACCCAGATGTATCTGCAACTCCGCTCTGTGACGCAGCGGGCCGGAATCCCCGTGAATCCGGGCGTGACGCCGTTGCTGCTCGTCGAGCGGATTAAAAATGCCAAGGAGGCGGCCGGTCGACCCGCCGAACGTGTGGTCGACTTTTATCTCCGGGCACGCTACGGACAAGAGCCGCTCCGGCACTCAGATCTGCGTGAAATGAAGAACGCCCTCAATACGGCCAAGAAGACTCTGAGGTCCAAGCCGTGACGCGTGGCTTCGAATTCCCTATCGTGCTTCTATGAATTCAACCTCCCCCCGCTCCGTCGAGTACCCTGCCCCCGTTGTGCACATCGCGACAATCGCGCACGAGGGTCTTCTCTGGGATGTTTACCTAGACTTCGAGAGTGATCCGCTCCGCCCCGTGAATTTCCGGGCTCGCATGCGTTTCGAGCCTCCATCCGGAACAGAAGGAGCAGCGTCGACGCAGACAACTGTCATCATAATCGAGGACAGCTATGATGACGCAGTCGCGAAGGCGCACCGATTCGATGATCGGCAACTGAAGGGGCTCCTCCGGTCGACCCTCCCAGAAATTGACTAAGGCCTGAATGAAGCGGCGGTCGTGATCATCCACGTTTTGTACGTGGTGCTCGCGAGCGGCATTGGCCTGTTTGCCACACTTGCTTCGGATATCCTGCGACTCTCTGGTTGCAGGGAAGGTCATCCAAAAACCCGGACCTGACGACATCTCCGGGAACCAGTGGCCGCCCGTGTCGGTGTCCGAGTACAACGAAGACGATCAGATCAAGGACCCGATCAAGAGCCTCCTCGCCCTCGCTTATCCGCGTGGCCGCCGGGAGATCCTGATCATATCGGACTCCTCAAGCGATCGGGCTGACGAGATCGTGCGCAGCTATGAAGATCAGGGCATCGGGCTTCTCGGGCTCGAGGGCCGAGGCCGGAAGAAGCGAGCTGCCAACACTGCCGCTGCACACCTCACCGGTGAGATCGCCGTCAACACGGACACATCGATTCGCATCACAAAAGACGCACTCAAGCCGCTGATCGTGGTATTTCAGGATAAACGCATTGGATGTGCATCCGCGCTGATCCGCACCGGCTTGCCCCCCTCTGCCGGAGTCCCTGTCGCGTGACTTTTCAGCCGCTCTCCACACACGTGAGCACGGATTCCGCCCGGTCTCGGTATCGAGATCCGTCTGCTACGTAACCAGAACAGCATCTCCGAAGAAGGAGTGCCGCCGAAAAGTTCGGACCATCACGCGTGGCATACAGACGCTTGGCATAAGCGAAAGCTCATGAATCCTTTTCATTACGGCTGGTTCGCATAGATGCCCTTCAGGCATAAGGTTTGCCGGTGGGCGCCACCCTGGGGGGCGGCAGCGTGCGGACTCGCAATCATGGCTCCTGACGGACACGTCCCACCAACAAGACAGGAACGCTGCGACCCTCGTGGGTAGCGCAAAGAATTTCGCCAAGCCAGATCGGAGCACTTCCCTCCTCAAGCCTCCCGGATCCACCTCAGCAACTCGGGTAGCGTCGGACGCTTTCCAGCCATGAGAATCCCGACCTTGTAGATCCTCCCGGCGACCCAGGCGATGGCGAATATGGCGAACAGCATCAACACGAATGACAAGCCGATCTGCCAGGCCGGCACGCCACCTCCCGCTACTCGACCCCACATGAGAATCGGACTAAAAAGGGGCACAAGCGAGAGCGTGATCGCTATCGTGGAGCTTGGGTTCTCGATCACGTTCGTGACCATCACGATGGGGATGATCAGCAACATGATGATGGGCCACTGCGCCTGCTGGGCCTCCTCGTCGCTGTTGCACATGGCACCAACAGCAGCGTAAAGCGCCGAGTACATGAAGAATCCAAACACAAAGTAGCCGACGAACAGAGCAAGCAGTCCGAATCCCGGCAGAAATTCGATCGCCTCTGCCATACTCGCCATTTCGGGGCGGGCCGAGATGAGCATGGGCAACCCCATCGTGAACATCAGGACGCCGGATAACAACCAAATGCCCATCTGAGTCATGGAGACGGCACCGACCCCCAAAATCTTGCCCAGCATCAGATGCCACGGCTTCATCGACGAAATGATGACCTCGACGATGCGGTTGGTCTTCTCCTCGAGCGTCGCCCGCATGACCGCCACGGCGTACAGCATAATCACCATGTAGAGCAGGAACGCTCCCATGTAGGCGACTACGAACTCGGGATCCTCTATGTCCGCGCCCTCTTCCGAGAGCATCTCGATGCGGAGTTCTCCGCCACTGAGCATCGCATCGGCATCTACGCCCTGCTGCTCCAGCTGATATTCAAGCGCCGCGAGAGAGATCGTGCTCCGTAGTGTGACCTGGCGGATCGCACTCGGCCGATCCTTTGTGTAGAGGATCGCCTCACCGGTTTCGAGCGTGAGTTCGTCGAGCAGCAGGAATCCGCCGAGGAGGTTGTTGTCCGCAGCCTCCCGAAGCTCAGTGACTACGTTGACCCTCCACCTCTCCTCACGTACGTCCCAGCCTCCCTCCGCAAGCTGTGGCGCGAGCCGTTCGTAAAGCACGCCGGTGCCATCGACAACCGCCACCTCTCGAGCATCACGTGAGCCCTGCGAAGCAAAATACGCTGGGACCACGATCATCGCAGACAGGAACAGCGGCCCGCCGACGGTGGCTGCGACGAACCACTTCGATCGCACCCTCTGGAGGTACTCGCGGCGGATCACCGCCCACACGTTGACCCACATCATGCACCTCCCGGAGTTGCGCCCACGGGCGTGCCCGCGTCACCAACCACCCCGGCCCCAGCGTGCCGCACGAATATGTCGTGGAGCCGTGGCTCCACGAGATCAAAGCGAAGGATCTCCGCTCCACTCTGAACCCCGCGATGCAGGATCGCCTGATGGTCAGCGCCGTCCCGCAGGATGAGGCGTAGCTCTTTCCCTGTGTCTTCGATCCGGTCGATCTCCGGGCCGTCAAGCCAAGTGTCGGGCCCGATGAACTCGACGGCGACAACACCCTTTCGCTCAGCGGCCTTCAGTTCGTGGAGATTCGCGTCGAGCACCTTCTTCGCGTTCGAAATCAGACAGACCCGCTCACAGAGTCGCTCGGCCTGATCCATGAGATGGGTGGAGAACAAGATCGTCGTACCCCGCGAGTGAAAGTCACGCACGATCTCCTCCAGAACATCCTGATTGATCGGATCCAGACCAGAAAACGGCTCGTCAAGAATCAAAAGCTCAGGCTCATGAATGACTGTGCCGACGAACTGGATCTTCTGCTGCATTCCCTTGGACAGATCTTCGATCTTCTTATCAGCCCACTCACTCAGACCAAGACGCTCCAGCCAGGCAAGCCCGCGCCTCTTCCCTTCGGCCCGGCGCACACCACGGATCTCTCCAAGGAACGTCACGAACTCGATGCACTTCATCTTCCTGTAGACGCCGCGCTCCTCCGGCAGGTAGCCAACCTTTGTACGCCGCGTTACGTCTGGGTTCGCACCGAATAGCTCCACGGACCCCTCATCGGGATGAAGAATCCCCATGATCATTCGGATCGTCGTCGTCTTCCCTGAGCCGTTCGGGCCGAGCAGCCCGCAGATGCTTCCCCGCGGAACCTCGAAATCGAAGCCTTCTACAGCAGTGTGCTTGCCAAAGCGTTTCGTGACGCCCTGCAAGCGTATCGCGAAGCCGGTGTCGTTCATTTCGTTCGCTACGATTCGTGGTGAGGTTCTGGGCGTACCGCCTAGCTACGCGGACTGGATCTTCCCGGAACGCCAAAATGTGGCGCAAGTCAACCGAAATCTGCCCTCCGTACCGAATCGCAGCCCGATCGCTTAGATTATCCGGCTACAGGGTAACATTAGAGGAGTCCAGATGGCCATCTATCGTACGCTCTATTACACCGATGTAAGCGTCGGTGTCGGCGGGCGCGTCACGATTCCGCAGGACATGCGTGAAGATCTCGGCATTGAGGAGGGGGATTCCCTCACGGTGCGAGTGGAAGCAAACCCCCACGGGGGTCGTCAGATGGTGATCTGGCGGGCGGACGAAAAGGCCGACGAAGACGAGTAACTCTTCTCGTTTTTCATCGATTCAGCTCCAGTTGAGATGAATTTTCGATCTCCGTCCAGCGGACGAGGTCGCGTAGCGGGCCCCTTCCGTCATGTAACCACCAGGGCGGTGGGAAGGACATGTCCTGAATGGGGACGATCCGAGAGGCTCCGAGGCGGCCCAACATCAACGCGACCGATTCGAGGCGATCGCCCAACCCCGCGTGTCCGATGGTCTGGAGATGAGAGGAAAGCGGCCCAAGTGCCCGGCCCAGTTCGCCAATATCCGCCATTCGGCGCACGCGAACGCCGCGGTACGCGGTTGGCGGACCCAGTTGGGTCGAACCCTCACCGATAACGGTCCATGAGGATTGAGCTCCACCATGGTGGAGAGATCCTTCTCCGCTCGCGGCGTGCATTTCGGCCGCTCCGCGTAGCTGCTGCAGCGAACCACCTTCCTCCACTTCGAGAGGAATCGCCGGCAGCACCTCCTCCAGTGCTCGCAGCGATCGTGCGAGTGACTCAGCAAACTTCTCTGCGCTGACTCCCAGACCGGTCCCACCATCCGCAGGGTCTTCGACATACACGACGTGAGGGCACACACACCCGCGCTGCTCGAACATTGCAATCGCCCGCGCTACTTGATCGGATACTGACTCAATCTCCGCTGTTTCGAGGTCCCGACCGATTACACATGCGGCGACTCGGTGGTGATATCCCAGCACCCGCGTCGTAGGTGGGGCCAGGGCCCGAAGCGCAGCAACCGTCTCGTCGCTGCCGTATACCACCGCGACCTCCGCTTCGCTCAACGCGATCCGCTCCAAGATCTCAGAGCCTCCACGCCACTCGACGATTGCGACGGAGTCCGTGAGATCAGAGTCCACTTCGGCGAGAGCCTCCACGAAGAGCTTCGGCAACAGGGTATCGCCAAATCCGGGCTTGAGCAGGGTCGGACTCTTCACCAGGAGGCTACGAATCAGCGCGTTCACCCCAACGCCAGGGACGCTCCCTGACACGACTTGGACGCACAGCCGGGGGCCCATCCCGGCGACGGACCTGCCTTGGACTGACTGGAATCCGTCGAGGGCAGCCGGATCGCCAAACTCTGCTCGAACTGTCCGCTTGAGCTGATTCCGCGACCAGTCCCGGGCCATGCCATCGAGGACCTCGGCCGCCATAGCAGAGGACAGCCTCGCCTCCTCGGGAAGAGCCGCAAGGGCGCGTTTCCGGATGGGATCAGCATCCTCCAGGAAGCGCTCTCCGACTGAGCCCAATACTTCAACGATCTCTTCGACGGGTCGACGAACCAGCGAGTCCCGGGTGGCGCGAAGCTCGGCAATGTGTGCCTCGAGCTGTTTCGCTGTCACTTCTGTGCGTCCTGTCATCGGTCATCCACCGCCGACATAAGGTCATCCATGGCACGCGAACATCCGCGCGACTCCGCACCCGGAGCCCTGCCACGCAATCGAACACGCCCCTCCATCACGGACCCGACATCCTCTGTGAGGACATGAGACACCGAACCGAGGTTTGCGAGATCGAAGAAACAGAGAATTCCGTCATCACCCTCCGGCATCGGAGCGAGCGTAGTTGCGTCGAGTGCGCGCACGCGGAGCCACGGAGCCGGCACATGCACTCCGACCGCGTCCAGACCCTCCGCGAGAACGGGCTCCCAAAGCTGAGAGAGGAGTTCGGTCATGCCGTACTCGTTCACAATTCTGGAGGGCGGCACTCCCGTATGCTCCGTGATCGCCGCATAGAGCTGATCCCGTGGCACCTCTCGCCGCACACCCTTAAAGCCTCCCGTCTCCATAATCCGACTTCCGTCCGGGAGTCCTGCCAGCCCATCTCGCCCCCGTTCCATCACATGAAGGAATGACAGCGCTGTTCCCAGGACCAATACCGGCTCCCCGGCCGATCGGACAGAGTCGAGCATCTCGCTCGACCGCGCGCCCCATCTGCCATCGGAACCCACGAGCCAGTCCATCTGCGTAGCAAATCGGGAGACGGCCTCTCCGACCATGAACGACAACGAGGAATCCGGTACCTCCTCGGGGTCAGGGATTAGAGACACCATGCGTATTTGTTCAACATCGGGAAGAAGGGCCGCCCGAAGGGGTGGCGTCAGAGAGGCTCGATACAGATCGAGAGAAGGCACTAGGTGCCTGCCACGCACTGCACCGCCCCGAGTAGTGCCACTGGTCTGAAAGACGGCCTCAGCTTGGCGGCCCTCCGCTGACAGGAAGTCGAAGTACTTGAACGCCGCCGCCGGGACGGCCGGGACGTCCTCCCAAGAGGCGACAGACTCCGGGGTGACCCCGCGCGCAACGCAAAACGCTCGGTACGGATCACAGGTGCTGAACTGATGCTTGAACGACACGAGAGCCCACGACGAGAACTCGCCGTCAGACCATTGCCCCGACCTATCTTCCGCGCCGAAGCGGGCCTCGAGGGAACTGAACAGGCCCTCGAATCCGAGGTAGTCGGCCGGTCCGGCAGCTGGCCCATCGGGAGCCGTGGAGTCGTCATAGGCAGTCATCAGGTGAATCTAAGCTCTTACCGACATTGGACTACGCCAGCATCTCAGCCGAGAGGCGTGTCTCCCTTGGTGTTGGACCAGAAGGTGCGAAGTCTTTATAAATCTTGGGGTGCAGTCCATGAGTCGGTCAGCGTCCGCTGTCCTCGTTCTCCTTGTAGCTCTCTCCCCGTTCCCCACCTGTATCCAGGCACAACAGACGGGCGGCGGAAGTCCATCCGGGACGGACGCGTCGTCGCTTCCCTCGCTGATCGCACATCGACCAACGGGGGCCCTGACGATCAATCTCGATGGACGGATCGAGGAATCCGTGTGGATGGACGCCACGCCCATCACGGACTTCACTCAGCAGGACCCTGTCGAAGGCGCGCCGCCTTCGGAGAAAACTGAAATTCGGGTCGTCTATGACGACGACCATCTCTACATCGGCGTCATCATCTATGACGACCCGGACGGAATCCTCGCCTTCCAGCGCGAGCGCGACGCCAGTCTGGGCACCGACGATCGCTTCATGTGGATCCTCGACACCTTCCGGGACGGACGCACCGGTTACTTCTTCGAGATCAACGCCGCAGGGCTCATGGGTGACGGCGTGATTGCAGGCGGCGGCGGTGGGCATAGAGGCGGCGGCGGTGGCGGCGGCACCAACAAGGCGTGGGATGGCATCTGGGAGGCCCAGACGTTCATCCGACCCGACGGGTGGTCCGCGGAAATCCAGATCCCGTTTCGCACTCTGAACTTCAACCCGGATCAGGATGAATGGGGCATCAACTTCCAGCGCACGATCCGGCGGCGGAACGAAGAGATCATGTGGCGCGGCTACCGTCGGAGCGAGGGACTGCGGAATCCGGTGTTCGCAGGTCGACTCACCGGACTTCAGGGGATGTCTCAGGGGCTCGGCCTAGAAGCCGTCCCATCCGCGATCGCGAACTACAAGAACGTGCCCACGAATGCAGATCCGACGACATTCCCCAGCGATGTCAGTCTCGATGTGAACTACAGCGTCACCTCGAGTCTGAGAGCCTCCGTCAGTGTGAACACCGACTTCGCGGAGGTCGAAAGTGATCAGCGTCGGGTAAACCTGACACGGTTCCCGCTCCGGTTACCCGAGCGACGGGATTTCTTCCTTGAGGGATCAGGTGTGTTTTCGTTCGCTCCCAGGAGCGGGCCTTCCCCCTTCTACTCGCGGAATATCGGACTGAGCAGCGGAGAGCCGATTCCGATCACGTACGGCACACGGCTGACGGGTCAGGCCGGTGCCTTCGAGCTCGGGTTCTACCAGATCGCGACGGCGAATCACGAGTACCTCGATCAGATCGATGAAATCGACGTCACGGTGCCGAGTGAACACTTCACGGTGGCACGCGTGAAGCGAAAGCTCTGGGAACAGTCAGCTATCGGGGCCATCTACACCCGACGCGGGACTTCTGTCGACCCAACCGGATATGCCCCGATCGACCAACATACGGCCGGGGTAGATGTCGACTTTCGCACACGGCATTTCCTGGGTAACAAAAACCTGGAGCTGGAAGCGTTCGTGGCATGGAATTCGAACCCGAACGCCACGACTGATCCCGAGTGGCAAGAACTCGGCGCCGACGATCTCACCTCGCACGGTCTTCGCATCAGCTATCCGAACGACGTCTGGACGGCCCATGTGTCGTATCGGCAGTTCGGAAACTGGTACGACCCAGCGGTAGGATTCGTCACGAGAAACAATTTCCGCCGACTCGAGCCACGTGTCGGCTGGGCACCTCGGACACCGAGTATCTCGTGGCTCCGACGCATGGACTTCTCCGTGCAGTTCCGGGAGCAGGTGAGCCTCAGCTCCGCCTTCCCTGGCGACGATCCACAGCTGCTGCCCGGCGCGGGTGGCACGGAGGAGCGCCAGTGGGAGTTCAACCTGCTCGGACTCGACTTCGAGAGTGGGGACGGATTCGACATCAAGGCAACGCAGACCTACGAGTATCTGGACCGAACGTTTTCACCGAGTGATGGCGTCGTGGTCACGCCCGGTGACTACACGATCTGGGAATACCAGGTCAGCGGACGTACAGCGGGACGGCGCCGTGTATCCCTGTTTGGCGGCACAACCGTCGGTGGCTATTGGGACGGCGACCGGCAAAGCTATTTCGCCCGAGCAAGCTTCAGACCGAACCCGGGGTGGACGCTCTCCACCAACTTCTCCTATAACGACGTCCAGATGCCCGACGGAGACTTTACGCTCTCGCTGTACGAGGTCGAGGCGGACTGGAATCCGTCACCATGGGTCTCGATTACTGGCCAGACGCAGTATGACGATGTGAGTGAGATCGTCGGCCTGTTCACGAGACTCCGCTGGATCGTGAATCCCGGGAACGACATCTACGTCGTCTACTCACACAACTGGCGTCGCGAAGCGCTCGACATCCTCGATCCTGACAACCACACGTACAACACATTGTCGCGGGGAGGCTCGATCAAGGTGAACTACACCTACCGCTTCTAGGAACGAGACCAGCGGGCAGGGTCTGAGGGGGCCGGTCCGGGGCAAACGCCCTGGGTCCGCCCCTATCGCGCTGCCCCAGCGCCCTTCACCCCGCGCTCCACAAACCCTGCAGGGTCCCGATAGTCGACCTCGACCCCCCGGCCCCGGAAGCGATCACGCGTGGCCTCGAACTCCCCGTCAGACCAGGGGCCAATCGAGCCCCCATCCTGACCAACAACCTCCAGCGTAACACCCTGACGAATCCGACTCTCTGCCTTGTTGTTGATGAGCAGATTGGTGTCCGCATGCGAGTGGATGTCGATGAAGCCAGGAGCCAAGGCGAGGCCGCGTACGTCGAGCTCGGTCTCACCCCGGGCAACCCCTAGACCAACCTCGGTGATTCGATCGCCGGTGATCGCGACATCGACCTCCCGACCGGGTGATCCGGTCCCGTCGTAAACCATCGCTCCACGCAGGACTAGGTCGGCCCGACGTCCGAACCACGACTCGAACATGCTGCCCGCGAACGCCGAGCCACCCCATAGCGAACCAGCTCCGGTAATCGACGATGCTCGAACGAAAGTCCTTCTCTTCATGGCACCATCATCCTCTTTTGACCCGGCCGGGCTCCAGCCCGCCCGAATGCAAAATCTTTTCCTGCAGCCGCGTCCCTTCCTCTTCCGTGAAGTCGAGAACGCGTTGAACTGAAGCGTTCACTTCGTCATACGCGTCACGAGGGAAGTCTGTCCCCTCGGCGTGGGACAGTGCCCCTTCGAGCGTCTCCATCTCTCGCTCGGCCTTCTCCATTGCGCGACGGAGCCTGTTGAGCGCTTTTCGCGCCTCTGATTCTGCAGATGTCATGCCGTCATTGTGATACCGCCGGCCACCAGAGAACAGACTTCACGCTTAGGGAACAGGTCGGAACAGATGATCGGCATGGGGTACCCCGAGCAACCATGACCGACCGACTCGAACTTCTCGTTGTAGGCGCTGGACCGTGTGGCATCGCCGTAGGCGCTGCCGCTCGCAAGGCTGGAGTGTCGTGCACCCTTTTCGATAAGGGATGCGTCACGAGCTCACTGATGGACTACCCCTATTACATGACCTTCTTCAGTACCGCGGTCATGCTGGAAGTCGGCGGTGTTCCGTTCACAATCCCAGAGTCGAAGCCGACCCGGCGCGAGGCGCTCGCTTACTACCGGCGAGTCGTCGAGCACTGGGGCCTAGATGTTCGCCAGTACGAAGAAGTGCTCGAGATCGAGGGTGAAGAGGGCGACTTCACGGTGAAGACCGTGATGCGCGACGGAACTGAGCAGGTGTACGCCGCGGCGGCCGTGGTCGTCGCAACCGGCGGCTTTCAGGGCCCGAACTTCTTGAAGGTCCCCGGCGAGGATCTCGATAAGGTCAGGCACTACTACCACGAGCCCTACCCGTACTATGACCAGGACGTGCTCGTGGTCGGCGCCGGGAACTCGGCTGTAGAGTCGGCACTCGAAATGTTTCGGAACGGGACCCGCGTCTCACTCGTCCACTTCCTCGACAAGATCGATCGAGGAGTAAAACCATGGGTCGTCCCCGATATCACCAATCGGCTCGAACGGGGAGAGATTCCCATCTACTGGAATCATCGTGTCAGTGAAGTCCGCTCCGGATCCGTCGTACTCACGCCAGTAGACGGCGGGTCGGATACCGAGATCAAGAACGACTTCGTAGTGGCGATGACAGGCTGGCGATCGGACCACAGTCAGCTGACCGAACTGGGCGTCGTAATCGACACCGAATCCGGCATCCCTGCACATGACCCCGCCACGATGGAAACGAACGTACCCGGCCTCTACATCGCCGGCGTCATCGCCGCCGGGCACAACGCGAACAAGATCTTCATCGAGAACGGCCGCGAGCACGGCGACCTGATCGTCGCCAAGCAGCTCACACGCCGCGGAACGCCCTAGCGCGCATCCCCCCCGAGTCCGAGTTCCTGAGCCATAAAGGTCAGTTCTCGGGCCGTGTCCTCGATACCAAGCGACATGGGTCGTCCTCGGCCCGCGGCATGTCCGCCGCGCGCATCGTACCAGAGGATCACCGGGCGCTCAGACGCCGTCGCCGCCTGCAATCGCGCCGTCATTTTCCTAGCCTGAAGAGGCGACACTCTTGTATCGAGGTCGCCCGTCGTGAGCATGACTGCCGGGTACTCGACCCCGTCCCGCACCGCCTGGTAGGGTGAGTACTCTTTGATCGCCTGGAACTGAGATTCGATGCGGGCGTCACCGTACTCCAAGAGGGCCGGCATGTTGTTCGTGTCCTGGAAGGCCCAGAAGCGAACCATGTCGAGGTCCGGATAGGTGCACAACACAGCTCGATAGAGGTCGGGTCGCTGAGTCATTGCCGCCCCCACCAGGAGTCCTCCGTTGCTCCCCCCACTAATGCCGAGGTGCTCCGGACTGGTGAAACCCTCGTCGATCAAAGCCTCAGACGCGGCAATGAAGTCGTCGAAGACGTGCTGCTTTTTCTCAAGCATGCCGTCCTTATGCCAGCGCTCTCCGAACTCAGCGCCACCGCGCAACGTCGCGATCGCGTAGACACCACCGAGCTCGAGCCACGCGATCCGTGCCGCTGAGAAACTCGGGCGTATGCTCGAGTTGAAGCCACCGTAGCCGTTAAGGATCGTCGCATGACTTCCATCCAGAGCAATGTCTGCTCGGTGCATGACATACACAGGCGCCCTGATGCTGTCCGATGACTCGTACCACAGTTTCGTGACCGTGTAGGGCGACAGGTCCACATCGAGTTCAGGCTCGTCGGTCAGGACGCGGTCTCCGGACTCGAGATCCACCTGCCAGGTGGTCGCCGGCATGAGATGCGACGAAGCAGTCAGCTCCACCGTCTCGGCGTCACCCTCACGCACGGTCACTGAGGCGTTCTCAGGAGCATTCACCTCCCCCGTCGGGCGGCCCGCCATGTCGAAGATGCGAACCCGCTGCGCCACGTCGTGCAGGTACGTAGCAAAGATCTGACCATGAATGAATGAATAGCTCTCCAGGACTTGATCACTCTCGGGAATCAACTCCTTCCACTCATCCATTTCAGGCCGAGACGCATCCGCGACCATCAGTCTGTAGTTGGGAGCATTCCAGTCCGTGAGCACATAGATCCGACCGTCGCGAAATCGATGCTGAAAATGAGCCGGCACATCGCGGACGATCTCCTCAACCGGGCCATCTCCTCGCTGGATGAAGAGGTCGCTCCGCGCCCAGCCGTGCTGGGCCGTGAAGAAGCGTAGTCCACCATCGTAGACCGGACTCATGCCAATGAACGCTGACGGTCCAAAGCCTTCACCCCACACGTCCTGATCAGACCCCGGTTCTGATCCCAGGGCATGGTGCCGAATGCGGGGGCCAGCGTATCGATCGCGTGCCACGTAGTAGAACCCGCCTCCCTCTTCGTCGAAGCGGACCCCGCTGTAGAGCGCATTGGGAAGGCGATCGGATAGATCCTGACCGGTAGTCATGTCACGGATTCGCACTTCGAATTCATCTGCTCCTCCCTGCCGAATGGAGTACATCATGAGCGAGCCCTCACGTGCGAAGCTCATCATCGCGATGAGCGTTCGATGCGTCGGATCGATGAGTCCGGGATCGATGACAACCTCGTAGCCCTCTTCGACAACAGGGGCACCCGCGTCCTCCACGAACGGTCGCCGATACAGGATCGGCGCCTCTTCCCCGCGCCTCCGCATGGTGAAGTATTCGAACGCCCCAGCACGGCGAGGCAAGCCAACGTCGTCGGAGTCGGTGAGTTCACGCAGTCGCCGCCGAATACCATCGCGGAGAGGGGACTCGCCGACGACCTCTTCCGCGAACCTGTTCTGCGCAGAAATCCAAGCTCTGGTTTCGGGCGCGTCCTGGTCCTCAAGCCAGGTGTAGTCATCCACGAACTCGACGCCGTGCATAACCTGAGCCACCGGATCTCTCCTGGACTCCGGGTGCTCGACGCCCACGCCACACCCGATCGTTCCCAAGGCCACGAGAATTGGAACGCAACCTTTAAGCGGCGTTGTGATCTGAATTACCATGGATCTCTCCCGGAGCCTTGAGGATCAGTCAGACTTCCCGGTTGATCAGCCCCCGTCAAGCTCAGGGCTTCGGGTCTGTCGGCCTTCCGGGAACTGCTGTAGCCTTGGCGAAGTTCGGTTCTGAACGCTTACGGAGAAACCTCGTGCAACGACTTCGAGTCGCGCTGATGGTGGGGTTGGTGGGGATATCGGGATGCGCTGCGTCCGATGAGGCGCTAGATGCAATGACGATGGACGAACCGGTCGCGCTCGGGCCGGTCGATGGACACGAGCTGCCCGGTATCGAACTCGAACGGGTTCAGGTCGGGCAAATGGCGCCCGACTTCACGCTAGCTGCCCTCGCCGGAGATCGGGTGACACTGTCCGGCTTCCAGGGCGCAAGTAACATCGTACTGGTCTTTTACCGTGGACACTGGTGACCCTACTGCGCCAAGCAGCTCGGTGAGCTGCACGACATTCTCTCTGAGGAGCAGAAGGCCACTACAACGATCATCGCTCTATCATCTGATGATGAGTCGGATCTACAGATGATGGTTGATCGGGTCGCTGAAGAGAACGACGGACTGATGCTCGACTACACCTTTCTTTCGGACCCCGGAGCTGGAGTGATCAACCGCTACGGGCTCTACAACCAGGATGATCCAAGAGGCCGAGCTATTCCGCACCCGACCACCTACGTCATCGATATGGAAGGCGTCGTTCGCTGGAAGATGACCGAGGTGAACTACCGCGTTCGCCCGGAGAATGCAGACATCCTGACGGCGCTCGAAGAGATCGGCAGCTAACTCTCCGGAAACCCGTCCGGTACAGAAATCACGATGTCGTTCAGTAGCACCTGAGCGACGCCGCGTCTTATGTACGCCAGCGCGATTGTCCCTCCAAAACGGGGAGATTGCACAGCTGACCGGATCTCACCAACGACCTTACCCGATCCGTCCGGTGCCAGAAGCTCCGTCCCTCTAGCCGGGGCCGGAACGTCTCCAAGCTCGAGGCGTCGAAGCGCCTTGTTCACATGACCTCGATCGCGAATTCTGACGATGATTTCCTGTCCGGTATAGCAGCCCTTCGTCTGATCGATCGCCCTCTCGACGATGCCCGCTTCAGGTGGCAGCGTCCCGTCATCCATGTCCAGGCCAAAGACAGGGCGGCCCGCCTCTACTCGTAGAGTCGACCACACACCGAGGCCTGCCGGCCGCCCACCATCCTTAACGAGCGCCTTCCAGAGAGCTGACACGGACGCCGCCGGGCCGTACACAGTCCACGCCTCGGGCCAGACCTCCATGGTGCGGACAACCAGAAGGGGGGCCTTGGTAGACCCAACCGCGCGCCACGCTCCTTCTTCGGACCCCTGAAGCCAGTCAGCGTCGACTCGCAGACCCAGCGCCAACTTTGAAAGGGCATCGGCTGCCTTCGGGCCGACGACCGAAATCGACGCAGT
Source organism: Longimicrobiales bacterium (assembly GCA_028823235.1). Lineage (NCBI taxonomy): Bacteria > Pseudomonadati > Gemmatimonadota > Longimicrobiia > Longimicrobiales > Longimicrobiales bacterium. The sequence continues at coordinate 119,409 of JAPKBW010000010.1, forward strand.
GGCGTCGGACACATCTTCCGTCTTCGCAAAACGGGGCGGTAGAAACTTGCCGAAATGAGTCAATAGCCCGTCTCGGCCAGCGACCGGCACGTCTAGCAACAAGCCAGTTTCGTCCTCAGCTCCCGGAAGGAGCGCGACGAGGTCGGTAATCAGCTTGCCCTTGGGCGTCAGGACGGCGTGATAGGTCGCGAGACCTTCCCGGACCGAGTCCCCGACATCTACCGGCTCGGACGGCATGCGTCCGGTCAGCACCCCGTTGAGCATCTGTCCCGGTGCCCGCCCCGACACAGTGAGGCGTGCCCGATGACTTCGATCGAATACCGCCATGCCGTTCGTAGCAGCTTGGTATTCTGCCTCTGGCTCCCCGAAGTGGCGGACAAGTCGTCGTCCGTGGTAGTCGCCCGCGATTCCACCTGCAGACTCGAGCTGTGGTAACAACGGACTCTCGTGATTACTCTCGCCAGAACCGGTCATGCCGTACCTCCACCCGCCTCGAAGTGCCCTCCGCGAAGTTCTCGGACGAGCTTCTGAACGTTGTATGTGTCATCCGCCGTCGGCGACAGCCGAAGGTATGCCTCGAGCTGACACGCAGCCTCCTCATGCCGCCCCAGCTTCGCTAATAGCATTCCACGAGAACGGCTCACGAGCGGTGCAGTCGGCATGATCATGAGGAGTCGCTCAACCACCGCGAGAGAACGTCGGGCGTCACCAATTTTCGTGTAAATCCCTTTGAGATTCGTCAGGAGTCGAACGAGCATGTCGCGCTTCGTCGAGGGGCGAAGAAATGCCTCACGCATCGAGACCATACCACCGTAGCCTTGGTCCAGAAACTGCTGCGCGTCGTCCTCGAAGCGAATTCGACCACCGTCAAAAGGATCGATGAGAAGTCGGACTTCGGAGCCAGTATATCGAACAAGAAAATGCCCTGGGAATTTCACCCCTTCAAGAGGAAGCCCTAGCCTCCAGCTCACCTCGAGAATGACGATGCCCAGAGTCAGCGGAATGCCCACGCCACGGTCGAGCACATCGTTCAGGAACGAATTTCGGGGGTCATAGAAAGCCTCGCGATTCCCTGTCAACTTCCGGCGGGTGTAGAGCGTATCGATGACCTCGCCGAGCACGATTAGAGAAGCCGTCTCATTCGCCAACCTGTCCTTCACCTCTTCGGCGACCTGATCGAGGCGGGCCAGATAGAGATCGACCGACAGCTGTGGGTACTCCTCTTTCGCCACAAGCAGCACCGCTCGCGCCAGATCCATCTCGGCATCAGAGCGTGACAGCTCATCAGCGAGAAGACGGCGCGGAGACGGTTGGGGCGCGGTCATGACGGAGTGGACCTTTCTGGCGAGGGCAGTTCGAATTCTCGTTCGGGTGGCATGGGTACCCGGTGCGAGCTACGGGTTTCCTGTTTTCACCGTGCCCCCACCAAGCGACCTTGTTGATTCACTCGGTCAGCTAACACTCGATCGTGAAGTCCACGCCAACTACAGGAGATCGCCCATGGCGGACGAGCCAAGGGACCAGAAGCCGAAGATTCGACTTTCCCAGCTCAGCCACGGCGCTGGTTGAGCGTGTAAACTCGGCATGTCCGAGCTCGCGCAGGTTCTGCGTCACATACTCCCGGTAGACGACCCCAACGCCCTCGTCGGACAGACGACGGGGGACGATGCCGCCGTGTACCGTCTCTCCGACGACCGCGCCCTGGTCGTGACGGCTGATTTCTTCACGCCCATCGTCGACGACCCCTATGACTTCGGGCGCATAGCCGCGACAAACGCGCTGTCCGACATCTACGCGATGGGAGCACGTCCGCTCTTCGTGCTGAACTTGGTCGGCTTTCCACGGAAGCTCCTTCAAGAAGGAATCCTCGACGAAATCCTGCGAGGCGGCAGCGAGGTGACAAGTTCCGTCGGCATCCCGACATTGGGCGGACATTCAATCGATGATGCCGAGCCGAAGTACGGCTTGGTCGCAATCGGGGAAGTCGATCCGCGGCGGATGATTACGAACGCGGATGCTCGTCCTGGGGATCGACTGATTCTCACCAAGCCGATCGGATCTGGGATCGTGGCAACGGCACTCAAAAAAGACGAAGCTCCCGCCGAGGTCATCGCGTACGCCGTCGAAGTGATGACGACGCTCAATGCAGGTGCCGCGGACGTCATGGTCTCAGCCGGAGTACGTTCCGGCACAGACGTGACCGGGTTCGGCCTGTTGGGCCACCTCCGCGGTATGATGCGAGCGTCTGGCTTCGCGGCCGAGATCGAATCCGCCGCGGTTCCAATCCTCAAGGGTGCGCGCGCGCTCGTCGAAGCTGGTCACGTTCCGGACGGAACGAAACGCAACCTCCAAGACGTGTCGACGGATGTCACGTTCGCTGACTCGGTCGACGACCCGACGCGAACCCTCCTTGCTGATTCGCAGACCTCAGGTGGCCTCTTGATGGCCGTAGCCCCGGATGCGGTCGATAAAGTGATCGATGCTCTGGCAGGGCGCGCACCGGTTGCTGTTGTGATCGGGACTGTTCGCGAGGGTGGAGCCGGCTTGATCTCGGTTATCTAGGATAAACGAGAAAGCCGAAGCCTCTTATCAGACCCTGCGCCACTCGTCTTCATTTGGGCCGTCCGTAACGGCTACTTCTTCTTGGCCGCCGACTTTTTCTTAGCAGCCAGTTTCCTGGCGACAGGCTTTTTGGCCATCGCCTTCTTTTTCGACTCGGCCTTCTTCCTCGGAACTGCCTTCGTCTTGGCTACCGACTTTTTAGCCGTCTTCTTCTTGGCGGCCGGCTTCTTCTTAGCAACGGGTTTCTTGACAGCAGGCTTTCTGGCCGTCGCCTTCTTTTTCGGTGCGGCCTTCTTGGCGGCCATCGACTTCCGGGTCGCGGGCTTCTTCGTCTTAGCCTTCTTTTTCGGTGCGGCCTTCTTGGCGGC